>CAIZLM010000287.1 GCA_903933805.1 uncultured Bacteroidota bacterium
TTCAAAAGCGCCAACTTCTTTTAGCCGCGGACCGTTATTGGCAAGTGGTCTGTAATTCTTAAGTAAATGCCGAAGTGTAAAATATCATTGAAAGTTTGCTGAATTTATTTTGACTAAAAAACAATAATATATTCGCTTATTTTTTGAGTAATCTTTCTAAAGATTAACTTGTTTTGTATCTTGCCGTCGAAAACAAATTTTCCATGATACAAAAACAATTCATTTTCGCATTGTCATTAATTGTGACCCAATTGAGTACCAAGGTAGCATCAGCTCAGGCAACATTTATTTTTGATAAGGAACTGGCCGGAGAAGGCTCCGATGATCTTTTCGGTTGGTCAGTGGATCTCTCCGGAGATGGAAAAACAATTATTGTCGGTGCAATCGCTAATTTTGGAGCACTCCCTGGCCAAGGCAATGTGGGGCAGGCAAGAGTATATCGCAATATCTATAATGGCATTTTCAATTTTTGGAGTTGGACGCTGCTTGGCCAAGAAATAAACGGTACCGCAGCCAATGGTGAATTAGGCAAGGATGTCAGCATAAACTACGATGGAAACATAATAGCCATTGGCTCTCCTGGCACTGAAAGAGTGAAAGTTTACGAATATAATGGCACCAATAATTGGATTCAGCAAGGGAATGACTACACCCTTCCCTCCAACGAAACAGCACAACGTTTAGGACATTCAGTAAGTATCAATGGTGCTGCCACTGTAATGGTCATAGGTGCACCCGCGCAAAGTAAGGTATGGGTTAAAGACATTGACCCGGTTGGTAATACAGGTTCTCTTGGTTACAACAATCCATTGACGATGCCCGGTACCTATTTTGGAGGTTCGGTAGATGTTGATGATGATGGTAATTCCATTGTAGTTGGCGCGTACAAATCGAACACCGAACGTGGCTTAGTAGTGGTTTATGACTTAGTCGGACTTAACTGGGTGCAGCGTGGCCAGACCTTGAATGGAGTTAACCCATACGATCACTTTGGATTTGATGTTAGCATGAGCAACGATGGGAACACCATTGCCATTGGCAGCAGAGGATGGGATTCGGATCCAGCTACCACCGACAGTATTGGGGAAGCTGCAGTTTATGATTGGGATGGCACCAACTGGGTACAACGCGGCACAAGCATTCAAGGCGCAAATAATTCCGACCAATGTGGATATGCGGTAAGTCTAACAGCAAACGGAAACAGAATAGCCATTGGATATAGAGGAAACAGCACGTTTGAACCATCTGCAGGGATGGTTCGTATTTTCGACTGGGATGGAAGCGCATGGGTTCCTAACGGTGTCCCAATTTACGGGGATGATGACAATATTCTCTCGGGTCATAGCGTAGCCTTGAGCGACAATGGTTCAGTTTTGGCCATTGGTGCAATTCAAGGCTCTGGCACCCCGAATCAGTGGACCAGTCAAGAGGGACATGTGCACATTTATGAAGGCGATTGCATGGTCTCGACCATGGCCGTTACGCAAAATAATGATACGCTTACGGCTGTTGCAAACGGCACCTACCAATGGCTTGATTGCAATAACGGAAATCAACCCATTCTAAATGCTACCGGGCAGATTTTTGTTGCGCAAAACTCAGGTAGTTATTCGGTGCAAATCACAGAGAACGGCTGTACACAAACCAGCAATTGCATGCAAGTTTTGGTTACTTCAGTTAATGCCGTAACAAGTGTAAACTTCCTGGTCTACCCGAACCCAACAACCAATATCATTACGGTAAATTCCAATCAATTAATCCAAAACATCTACGTGCTAGATATCACCGGGAAATCGGTTTTGACAATTAAAAATTCGAATAGGGCCGACCTTTCTGGCCTATCCCAGGGCCTTTACCACCTTGCACTGCAATTTGAAAATGGAGGTATTGGTCATGTGAAAATTCAGAAGCAATAAGCCTAGAATTCATCTAAACGAATATGAAGAAATAACCACAGTAGAAAACCATTTTAGACGAAGATTTAAATAAAGATTTTTTTCATTCAGAAAATTAAGTGCTAAATTTTGTACTTGCTCCAAGGCGAACGCACGCAGATTTTGGATAGTTGACTTGTGTATGTTTTGTGTACCAGTTCGTGACCACCAGCCAATAACAGCATGCAAGCGATAGCCGCTGTTTCAGCGTTAATTTGGAAGTTTGTATTTCTTTCATAAATTTGTGATAGGTTTGCAGTTCAGTGCTTCGGTATCGCGCCCATCGCTTGCATGCAAATCGTTAGCAAACATTAATAGCATTGTCTTGTCCTGAAATATGCAATCATTATTATTTACAATGTTTCTTAATAAGGATAATATTTGTATATTTGCATCAAAAACAAAATGATGAAAAAGATTCTACTTTCTTTAATTATTGCTTTAGGGCTAACTCAA
>CAIZLM010000288.1 GCA_903933805.1 uncultured Bacteroidota bacterium
AAAAAAGCGCCGCCACAGAATCAAAATTCCGAGTCGTCGCGTGCCACGTAAAACCCCCTGCTCCCTCCTTTGCGTCTTTCCGTCTCCAAACATCACCCAACAAAAGCGCCGCCACAGAATCAAAATTCCGAGTCGTCGCGTGCCACGTAAAACCCCCTGCTCCCTCCTTTGCGTCTCCAAACATCACCCAACAAAAAAGCGCCGCCTCAGAATCAAAATTCCGAGGCGGCGCGTGCATCTTAATTCGTCAATATTGGCGATTATTTTTGTAGTTTACTGTGCTTCTGACTGTAACCGAAATACACCACCAATCCAAGTATCATCCAGCCCAAGGCGCTCAAGAGGGTAGGGCCGGGTAGGCCGACGATCATCGCAGTACAGATCAGCATACCTAGAATTGGCACCAACGGTACCAAGGGCGTGCGAAAAGGCCTTGCGGTATCTGGGTTGTTGCGGCGCATAAGCCATACGCCTGCGCACACCAGCACGAAGGCAAACAGGGTGCCAATACTGGTTAAGTCGCCCGCTACACTGCCCGGAATAAATGCCGCGAATCCGCCTACAAACAGAAACAATATCATGTTTGATTTGTACGGTGTACGGTAGGTTGGGTGCACATCAGAGAAAACTTTCGGCAATAACCCATCGTTGCTCATAGAATAGAACACCCGGCTTTGGCCCATCAACATCACCAAGATAACAGAGGAAAAGCCCGCCAAAATGGCGACTGTGACACTGGTCGCCAGCCAAGCATATTCCGCAGGCATGTGGTGTGTAATGGCATACGCAACCGAAGCCTCTTTGCCAGCTTGCATGAACTCCGTGTAAGGCGCCAAACCTGTGAGTACGTGTGAAAATAAGATATACAGCACCGTGCACACCGCCAATGATCCAAGAATACCAATCGGCATATCTCGGCTCGGATTTTTGGCCTCTTGTGCGGCCGTCGAAACGGCATCAAAGCCGATAAAAGCAAAGAAAACAACGCCTGCACCCGTAAGAACGCCCCCCCAGCCGTGCCGGAAGAAATTGGTGTAACTGTACACAGATCCATCTGATAAAGTGACAGCCGGTGCGTCCGCAGGAATAAGATATGGTGTATGATTGGCAGGGTTAATATACTGCCAGCCCAAGGCAATGACCAATAACACGATGGATACTTTCACGACAACGATGATACCGTTCACAAAAGCTGATTGTGATGTGCCGCGAATCAGCAACATGGTGAGCAACAATAGAATGACCAAGGCAGGTGCATTCATGATACCCGCGTGACGTACGCCATCCACCAATACGGACTCCATCGGCGAATGGCACCATTCATAGGGCACTACCCCTCCCAGCAGTAGATTTAGATATTCACTCCAAGCAATGGCCACCGTGGCCGCGCCCAATGCATATTCCAGTACCAAGGCCCAGCCAATAATCCAAGCGATTAATTCACCCATGGTGGCATAGGCGTAGGTGTAGGCACTGCCAGCAATCGGAATCATGCTCGCAAATTCAGCATAACACAAACCTGCAAAGGCACAGCCGACAGCGGCAATGATGAATGAAATAGTGACTGCAGCACCTGCATGGCCACCCGCAGCGGCCGCAGTGCGAACAAATAAGCCAGCACCAATAATCGCTCCGATGCCCAGTAAAATAAGATTCCAAGAGCCCAGTGTGCGCTTTAGACCCTTGTCAGAGTCGCCAGCTTGCGCTAAAAGTTGTGAAAGTGGTTTTCGTACCCAAAGATTTGCCATGTGGAAATTGTTGTTGGTAAAAAGTTTCGATGGGCGAAAGATAGTTTCAAAATTATCAACCTTGCAAATTTTTCATCAACTCATCGTAATGGGAAGCAGGAAGAAAGGAAATGACCTGGCCAAACCGGCCTGCTGCCCGTAGGTGAAAATGCGCCACGACGTCCCATACGCCGGCTCTCTGCTATCTTTTCCACGTCGGTCCAAGGATACCGAACAGTTTGCCAAAAATTGGTAACAAATAGGTATTGATCGTTCATATCAATCCTTTTTAGCCGCCAAATGGTCTTTTTTACCAGTATAAACCAGGCGGTAAAAAGCACCACGACAGCCAGTCTAGCCCACAAAGCCGGTATCGGCAAAGACAAGTTCTCCTCCGAAATCATCAGCATGGCAAAAGTGAGCCCCGCCAAGAATACAGTGCCGAATACGGGTACAAATATCCGCCAAAATAAAGTAGCGGTGGAGGTAATACACTGTGTCTGCTGGGGTGCAGGCGCTGGGCCCGGTGTAAGTTGTTCGTGCGTTTCCATAGTGCGTGTGACTGGAATCAGTCGCTTATTTTGCGCGAAAATACGGCAAGAATTGCTCGCGTTGTTGGTCCAATCGCGCTATTCCTGTAATTTAAGGGCTTGAATTTTTACCTACACTTCAATATTGTCGTATCCACATGGATAGCTACGTTATGAAAAATTGCATCAGGGGATTATTGCTGTTGCTTTTGGGATGCTTTTGCACACCCGCCAGTGCCCAATGGGGCTTTTTAATGCCCCAAGGCATGCGCCAACTCGAGATCCCTTTTGAGTACACCAACAATTTCATCATCGTCACGGTTACTTTTAACAAAACATTGCCGTTGAAAATGATTTTTGACACCGGTGCGGAACATACCATTTTGAGCAAACGCGAGATCAGTGATGCGCTGTACGTCCGTTACGATCGTGAATTCCGACTCACCGGCGCCGATCTGACCACTGAAATGGTGGCCTATCTGGCCCGTAATATACATCTTGCAATTCCAGGATTGCCTTTCATTGCGCCACAAGAAGATATTCTCGTGTTGCAAGAAGATTATTTTCGATTCGAAGCTTATGCCGGTGTCAGTGTGCATGGCATCTTGTCTGCAAGAGCGTTCTCCCGGTATATTTTTAACATTAACTATCAAAAACAAGTCATCACCCTCTACGACCGCGCCAATTTTAGGTCGCCTGGAACAGGTTTTCAGCAGATGCCCGTGGAGGTTTTTCGAAATAAACTCTATCTCCAGGCACCCATCGCTTTTCAGGTCGATACCGCAACCACCGTCAAACTACTCTTGGATACCGGCGCTGCATTGCCTTTACTGCTGTTCAGCAACACAGATCCCCTCCTACAGGCACCGAAAAATGCCATTCCCAGCAACATTGCGATGGGACTTGGTGGTTACCTGGAAGGTTTTGTCGGCCGAATCAATAGCCTTGCCATTGGAAATTTCCAACAAAAATCCATCGTCACCTATTTTCAGGAAATTGATACCGCACAGGACCTCTCCTACCTCAACAACCGCAATGGATTGGTGGGGAATTTGGTGCTGCACCGTTTCCAGGTTGTCATTGACTACGATGGCGCGCGTATCTGGCTTAAGCCCGCCGGAAACTTCCGAAAACGCTATGCCTTTGATCGCAGTGGCCTGTCCCTCATCGCCGGGGGAGTGACGCTCCATCAGTTTACGGTACAACTCGTGGCCCCCAATACCCCGGCAGCCGCAGCCGGCGTGTTGCCCGGTGATCAAATCCTGCGCATCGGTATTACCCCGGCTGCTATCCTCGAACTCGCCGATATCCAACAACGTTTCCAAAAAAAAGTCGATAAAAAAATAAATTTAGTCCTCCTCCGGGAGGGCAAAAAAATTAAAATATCCTTCCGCCTCAGGGAACTTATTTGAATTGTTACAGTAAAAATCAGCGCACAATAAAAAAATCACTCGAATCAAGAAATACCCTACATTCGCCCTTTATTTTTTCATTTCTCAACATTTTTATGGTATGAAACAACTGTTTACACTCCTTTTAAGTTTGTTATTCACCCTCCAAGCCAATTCACAAGTAATTGATACCATTCTGTTTGAAAATTTCCAACTAGATCCATTTCCAGCCATGGGGCTTGTTCCATTGGGCGACGACACTACTTGGGTGAATGCAGACGAAGACGGCATCGACGCCGTTACCCAAGTGGACGATGACAAACGTTGGACGTACGCGGAATTCTACTTCAACGCGCTCGACTCATTGACCGGTGAAACCAATTACTGCGCCTCCTCGTACTCGTATTTGCTCAATTCACTTCCCGGCAACCGCAACTGGCTGATTACCCCACCCATCCACGTGCAGGACGCGAATTACACCTTTCACTGGAAATCAGCATCGTACCAGATGCCACGTTACCTGGATGGCTATTTGGTGATGGCCTCTGAGGGTTCCAACGACCTGTATGCAGGCGCTTTCACAGATACCCTCTTTCAAGCAGCGTCTATGGTGTCGATCTCTGGCAACGGACAAAGCCTTGATATTGCCAACTTTGAATTTACGGACGGTTATATCCATGCCAATGGCGTGACGGATACCACGTATTACATCCCCAGTACCGGCATCGCATACGGACTACTGGAGCCGCATTCCATTAGCCTCGCCCCATATACCGGCAAAACAATTTACCTGGCTTTTTTACACAATTCTGACGACGACAATTTGTTGGCCCTGGATGATATCCTTGTAACACGTTCCACCGCTTCCGGAACCAACGATGTTGCACTGGCCGACCTCCGTTTTGTCACATTCCCCAACCCGGTAGAAAACGTGCTCAATGTGCTGTATCGCCTTGCTGAGCCTGCCAACGTAAGCATCCAAATTGGTGACGTACAAGGACGTGTTTTGCAAAATCTTAGCTTGGGCCGTCTCAATGCAGGCGAGCAACAGCAAGATTTGAACCTGCGCAATCTACCTGCGGGACAGTATTTCATCACCTTACAAGCCGGTGACACCATGGTTTCACGGGTTATCTCAAAAAAGTAACGTAACCAGTTACAAACCAACGATCCAGTTACTTCTTTTTAACGATGGCGCCATTGGTGCAAACGGGCTGTCTCAAACGACCTGTTTGCTCCGATGGCGTTTTTGAATCGATCATTTCCTATGAAAAAAATAATACTGCTTTGCACATTCGTGCTATTTTGTTGGTCTGCACAGGCACAATTAGACGACGGAACCATCGCCCCCGATTTTGTGGCCACCGATTTACAAGGCAATACTTGGCACTTGTATGATATCCTGAACCAAGGAAAATCTGTTGTCATTGACATTTCAGCAACTTGGTGCGGCCCCTGTTGGAACTACCACCAATCGGGTGCGCTGGAGGAATTGTACGCAGCCTATGGCCCCAATGGCACCAACGAACTCATGGTTTTCCTGATAGAAGGCGATCCAGCCACCGGCATCAACGACTTGTATGGCACCACGTCAGGATCTCAGGGCAACTGGGTAGAGGGCACGCCCTATCCCATTATGGACTTCGCGTCCATCAACAACCTCTATCAGATCAATTATTTTCCGACGTTGTACGTTATTTGTCCCGATAAGTTGACGCGCCTCATCGAACAATCATCGCCGGAAGACATCCACGCCCTTACGTCGGCGTGCCCGGCGCCGGTTGGCAACAACAACGCGGCCATATTAAAATACCAAGGCTTCTCCGGCGATTTTTGCAATACGGTGAAGTTTCCACCCGCCATTTACCTGCAAAATATGGGCACGGATACCCTGCGCTCGGCGGAGGTGTCTTTCCTGCTCGACAATGCCTTGGTGCAAACCATTCCTTGGACGGGTAATTTGCCTTCCTATGCCACTGAATTGGTCGCTTTTGACACCATCACCATCCAAAACGATGCGCAAATCGCCATTGTCATTGGCAAGGTCAACGGCGTTACCGATGATGTGCCTTCCGACAATGCCATCATTCTCCCCGTGAGCGTGGCGCCCTCTACCAACGCAGCAGACATTACCCTTGAACTTAAAATGGACAATGCGCCTGGTTCTATTTATTGGGAGATAACGGACGATGAAGGTCATGTTGTTTATTATGGTGGAAACCGCCAAGTAAAATACCCGAACGAGTCTTCGGAAGACCGCTACCAAACCAACGGTGCGCTGTATAACTTTCCAGTGCCGCTACCTTCTTCCCGGTGTTACAATTTTGGCATTTACGACCTCATTGGCAATGGACTGTGCTGTAGCGACGGCAATGGTTACTACAAACTCAAAACCCCCGATGGCCAGGTGCTGGCCCAAGGAGCGCTGTTCGGCTACGAGGATATAAAACCTTTTGGACTGAACAACAGCGCGGGTACTGCCAACAATGCTTCACTCACGTACATGGTTCCGTTGCCCTCGGATTTCTGTAAGTCTTACCGCTTTGCGCCCAAAGTAAAAGTGCTCAATACCGGGAACAATCCCATCACATCGCTCAAACTCAAAGTGACAGGCAATACCACCGATTATGACGTTTACACGTGGAATGGCAACCTACAGCCCTACAACGCCGTGAACATCACGCTGGACTCCATCACCCTTACTTCAACCGACAACGTTGTAGTATCCATTTTGGCCCTCAACGGTCAGGCTGATATCCAGCCCTTTAAAAACAGCATTACACGATCTTCTACGCGCCGGGCTACAACCGCGGTGAATTGGGTTGTGGACATCACCACCGATGCGTTGGGCCATGAAACCTACTGGCAGTTATCGGATGCCAGCAACACCATACTGTACTCCGGAGGGAACCCCCTGGTAGGTCCTGGGGGCGGTGGCCTTGGCTTGGCAGACCCCAGCGACCCAGGGGCCTACAACAATGGGCAACACTCGGTGGTACAAGCTCCGATGCCGGGGGCTGGTTGCTATAAATTGTTGGTCGTGGACGATGGTGGCAATGGCATCAACCTGTTTGGTTTTGGTCAGCCCACACCGTTTGTGCGTCTCCGCAACCCGCAGGTGGGTATTATAGCTGGTGTGACAGGCAATTTTGGCAGTAATTTTTTGAGCAATATTGAAATTCTAGGCACTTCAGCAACGGCAGAAGCTCCGCAAGACAACCGCTCCATCAGCTTGTCTCCCAATCCGGCTTCCGCTGTTTGTGAATTGTTGATCTCCAATCCGGAGCCAGCCTCACAGCGCCTGCTGGTATTCAATATTATTGGTGAAAAAGTGGTGGAATATGTCGTGCCACCGTACGCTCCATCATTTGATTTTTCGGTAGCCGCGTTGCCCAATGGTTTGTACCAAGTGCACTTGCTGGGAAATAGCCAAAACATGACGGCAAAATTGATGGTTCAACGGTAAATATGCAGTGCCCCGCTTAGCGATCAAGGGTTGTATTTTTCCGCGCAGTTGATCCTCAAAAATAATTTCTGAGGATCAATTGCGCGGAAACCACAACCGTGCCTAGTGCAGTGTCCAGTCAATGGCCCACGCATGCGGCACTAGCCATTTTGCGCCGAATATCAACTTCGATAACAAAGCGCTATTGGAATTCTATTTTCGCTTTCGTGCGAACCCTTTCGGCTCAATACATGGCCACATCATGTACCCGACCAGTATAAATGTACTTCTAGTGCAAAACCAGGCACGGCAGTGAAAATATTGGCTCTGCGTGTTGCAATTTTCACCAAAAGCAAAAAAGGCTAACATTCTGATATTCAGAACATTAACCTTTTTTTGCGGACCGGACGGGACTCGAACCCGCGACCTCCGCCGTGACAGGGCGGCATTCTAACCAACTGAACTACCGATCCATGCTTCTAAAGCGGGGCAAAGATAGAACAAACGAATCCGAACCACCAAGCTTTTTTTAAAATAAATATCAAAAATATTGTGGCGCGGTTTTCACCACTTTGCTGGTTACCTTTGTCTTTGGAAACGGGTGCTTTGTGAACGCTGATGCTGTAGCCTCCTTGGTTTGGAGCCGGTGTCACTTTGTGGCGGTAAAGGACCACCGCTTTTTCCCTTTGGTAGCATATACCCGAAAAACTGCTCTTGTCAACAATCTTCAACCAAACAGTCAACCATTAACATACCTCCTATGGCAACGATCTTCATGGATTTTGAAAAGCCCCTCGAAGCACTTTACGAGCAATTGGTTAAAATCAAAGAAGTGGGCGAAAAGGGCGAACTCGACGTGACAGACATGGTGCGTGAATTAGAGAGCAAAGTTGAGACAAAGCGCAAGGAAATATTTTCTAACCTCAACGGCTGGCAAAAAGTACAGTTGTCCCGCCATCCCGATCGGCCGTACACCTTGTACTACGTCACCACGATGTGCCAGAAGTTTGTTGAACTGCACGGCGACCGGTATGCTGGCGACGACCACGCCATCGTGGGAGGGCTGGCAGATTTGGACGGACAGACAGTGATGATCATTGGGCATCAGAAGGGCGTGAATACCAAAATGCGTCAGTATCGCAATTTTGGCATGGCCAATCCCGAGGGTTATCGAAAAGCGCTGCGACTGATGAAAATGGCCGAGCGCTTTGGCTTTCCAGTGGTTACACTCATTGATACACCCGGCGCTTTTCCCGGTATTGAGGCGGAACAACGCGGGCAGGCAGAAGCCATCGCACGGAATCTGTTTGAAATGGCGCAGTTGCGCGTGCCCATTCTTTGCTACATCATCGGGGAGGGAGCTTCCGGCGGCGCCCTCGGGATCGGTTTGGGCGACAAAGTATTTATGCTGCAATATACTTGGTACTCGGTTATTTCTCCAGAGTCCTGCTCCTCGATTCTTTGGCACTCGTGGGATTTCAAGGAACAGGCCGCAGAAGCATTGAAACTGGATGCCGATAATATGTTGTCTTTTGGCCTTATTGATGACATCGTTTTGGAGCCCCTCGGCGGTTGCCACAATGCGCCTGAACAAATGGCAGAAACCCTAAAAAATCACATCAAAGCAGAGTTGGCGAAAATATTGCCCCAGGATCCAGAAGCGCGTATTACGGCACGTATCAACAAATACAGCAACATGGGCCACTATCGCACACAATCGGAAGCCACTCCTGCCAAATGATGACGCTACAACAAAAATTGCGCGGAACTGGGGTTGCGTTGGTTACACCTTTTCTTCATGGTCAAATCGATTGGGATGGATTGGAACGTATCATCGAACATGTTATTGACGGGGGGGTAGAGTTTCTCGTCAGCCTTGGCACCACCGGTGAATCTACCACCACCAGCGATGAAGAACACCGTCAAATCCTCGATTTTACCATTGCCGTCAACCGCAGCCGTGTGCCCATTGTGGCCGGCATATTTGGGGGAAACAACACAGCCTCCATCGTTCAGAAAATCAGTGACTATAATTTTGAAGGCATAGACGCGCTGTTGTCAAGCAACCCTGCCTACAACAAACCTGGCCAAGAAGGTATTTATCAACACTATATGGCCATTGCAGCGGCTTCACCAAGGCCCATTATCCTGTACAATGTCCCCAGTCGTACGGCCTCAAACATGAGCGCAGAAACAACCCTTCGACTCGCCCACGCAAGCAACAAATTTCTGGGCATCAAGGAAGCCTCGAACGACCTTTACCAAGTCATGAAAATCCTCCAGGAGCGCCCGGAGCATTTTCTGGTGTTCAGTGGTGATGACTTCCTTACCTTGCCCGTCATTGCTGCCGGTGGCGATGGCGTCATCTCGGTCATCGCCAATACACTGCCAGTTCCCTTTACCAAAATGGTGCGCAAGGCCTTAAAACAAGACTTTCATGCCGCACAACAATACAATTTCCAGTTGCTGGAATTGTACAAATTGCTGTTTTCCGAGGGCAATCCCATTGGCGTGAAAGCAGCACTTGAAATCCAAGGGTTTTGTACCCGGGAAGTACGATTGCCACTGGTACCCATGACCACCGAAGGAGAACAGGCACTCGAGCGTGCCATGACCAGTTTTGCACCGGGTACATAAATTATTCGCAACTGGTTGGATGGTGGTGTCGGTGATAAAAAAGTGATTATTTAGGACCAAAATAATCCGATTTTTGCAGGCTGTAGCAGCGCTATGGTCAATAAAACCGCCACTTTTGGACCAACCAATGACCAAACATTATACCTATAAACCTGTTCCCACCAACCTATGAGCCTTCAGCAAGCACCTATTTTTGTCGCCTATTCAGAAGTACATGGAAAAGGCGTTTTTGCCGGCCGCGACATCGAGGCGGGAGAGATCATTGAGGTATGCCCCATCATCTTGTTTCCCAGTGAAGAACTGGCCAGTGTCCGCCAAACCGTCCTCGATGATTACTATTTCGATTGGGGCGAAAAAGGCGATTGGTACGCCTTTTGTCTTGGATATGGATCATTGTACAACCATTCCTATGCCCCCAATGCCGAATATGGTATGGACTTCGACGCCCAGACCATCGATTTTTACTGTATAAAGTCAATTCCTGCTGGCGAAGAAATCTTGATCAATTACAACGGTGATGCAGAAAACCAAAGTAAAGTTTGGTTTGAATTGTAACAAAAAATTGATGTCTTACGTAATTACTCGTCGTTGTTTTTTAGTTCTCCGGCACCCCGTCTGGTAAATGGTATTTTGACTGAAGAACCGTGCTTTGATGTTACCCATGGGGTATAGCTTGGTATTTTTTCCGTGATTTCTATTTGTCACAACCTATTTACCCACATTTTACCCAAGATGAAACCATCTTCAATCAAGGTATTGTATTTCACCGATCCTGTGTGCTCCACGTGTTGGCTGACAGAGCCTTATATTGAAAAATTGCTACTGGAGTATGGGCCTATGCTGGAGATGGACTGTAAAATGGGGGGATTAATGCCCTCTTGGAAACACTTTAAGCGCATAGACCCCAACCTGTCCAACGAGGTGTACCTCTCCCGTTTGTGGAATCAACAAAGCCTGGAATACGGTGTCGTGATGGATGGAAATATCTGGCTGCAAGACCCCATTAATTCTTCTTATCCAGCATCTATTGCCTATTATGCAGCCAAAAGACAGGACAGAACGCTTGGTTTTGCGATGCTCCGAACACTCCGGGAAATGCTTTTTCTTCAAAATAAAAATATTGGAGAGGAAAGACATTTGATCACCGCTGCCATTCAGCACAAACTGGATTTGCCTCAATTTTTAGATGATTACAGCAATGGGGTCGCGTTGGCAGATCTAAAACATGATATATCGGAGAGAAACAAGTGGAAAATTGAATATTTCCCAACCCTTGTCTTTGTCAACCAAGACGGCCATGTCGGCATTGGTAAAATACCCACGCTGGAGGTCGGTTTTGATGAATTATACGCCGATTGGGAACAAATAATCAATACACTGAGCCCAGGGATGCCCGAAAAAAAAACGGTGCACTCAGATGTATTGGCAATATTAAAAACATACCAAAAAAATACGGTACGAGAGTTGGAGATTATCTCCGGGTATCCCTGGCCAACCATTGAATCGGTATTGTCAAAAGCGTACGAGGCTGGCACGGTTATTTGTGAAAAGCACCAGCAGGTTGATTATTGGCTGTCCAACAGCACACCCTACCAGATTCAAAAAAATAACTTTTCTGTAGCAAGAGCAGCCATCATTGGTGGGGGCGTGTGTGGTACGTATTTGGCGTCAGCCTTGAAACAATGCGGCTTAATTCCGACCATTTATGAACGAAAAAAAGCCCAATACGCCAAAGGATTGGGCTTTTTATTGCTTGAAAATGGCGTTGAAGCCATGAAAGTATTGGGATATAACAATAAGGTCTTAACAGTCGGCAATTCCATCAATTTTTTCAAGTCGGTACGCCCCGATGGATCACTGATTTATTCCAAACCCCTTGAAAACTGTTTTGCTTTCACGCGGGAAGCATTTATGGGTATTTTTACAGACAAGATTGGAGCAGAGGATGTTGTCTTTGAAAAAAATGTCTCAACAGTGGTTTTGGATGAAGTCAACAAGGTTCATGCTATTACATTCGAAGACGGTTCTGAAGCCATTTCAGATATTTATTTTGCAGTTGATGGTATTGCTTCCAACATCAGAACCCAACTTTTTAAGCACCACCCCTATGAAAAAACGAACGAGCACGAGCTTGTCTGCTTTGTAGAAATACAAGGCCTTGATGTCAGACAAGACGAATTTGTGAAAGTAGTGGACGGTGAACAAGGAAAATACATGGGGCTGATACCGTTGGGAAAGGGAAAATACATTTGGTTTTTACAATTTAACGGACACAAACATCCACTACCAGATACCCAGCCGGCCACCATTGCCCGATTTGTGTCGGAAACGGTGGCCATGTATCCGGCTGTTTTTCAACGTATTGTAGCAGCTTCTGATTTCAATGATGCCTTTTTGTGGAAATCACACCGGATGGACTTACTGCCGTCTTTTCACCACGATAACATGGTGTTGGCGGGGGATGCTGCCCACCCTTTGCTGGCACTTACCAGTCAAGGCGCCAATTCGGCACTGGAAGATGCTGCCATCTTGGTCTCGTTGCTGTCCCAACAAACGCCAGAACAGACCCTCGAAGATGTTTTTACCCAATACTATAACAGTCGTAAGGAAACCATCCAATATTACATCGAAGAAGGTGATGTCCTGCTGCAGGAATTTTTGAATACTGCGCCAAAGTGTACCATAAGACTACCCTTGGCCATTGCAAAAAAGGCCATAGCTTAGTGGCGGCGGTATCTATATCAAAAATAATCTGGGAAGTATGGGGGGAAACAGGCCTTTTGGGGTAGATAGTGCGCTATGTGTTTATACAGTCCACCCTGTGGCGTGGGACCAACAGAATCAACGGGTTAATATGAGCTTATTTTCAAATGATCAGGTAAATTTGGACGCCCTCCGACAGAAGGCTTTCAACTTCCGCTGGGCCACCCTTGAACAAGACGTCATTCCCCTGACAGCCGCCGACCCCGATTTTCCGGTTGCCCGGGAAATCTCACGTGCTATTGCCGATTATTGCGCCGATGGCTACTTTTCCTATGGCCCTCCCGATGGACTGCCGGCTTTCAAACAGGCCATTGCTGCTTGGTACGAACGCACCTACCAAGTTCCCGCCAACCCTGATTTTATTTTGCCCGTTAACAGCGCGGCTTAT
>CAIZLM010000289.1 GCA_903933805.1 uncultured Bacteroidota bacterium
CAGTACTTTGTATGGGCTTGTAGATGGGTATTATGCCTTCAATAAGTCCACCGGGAAAGAAAAACGCTTGGCGACCGGGCCATCGTCTCCGGTGGTGGATGTGGCTTTTTGCCCATATTCTGTAGAGATGAAAAGCGTTGTTGACCCGGGCATAAATTTGCCGTGTACGGAGATGAATTTCACGTACACCTTGGTGAATAGCAGCGAAGCTACGATGCCAGGTGTCGTGTTCCGGCACACGTTGCCAACAGGCTTTCATTTGAAAAGTGTACTGCAAAATTCATTTGGTGGGACGTTGGATACCCTGAGTATGCCGGGTAGTTTGCTGATGAATAACCTTACGCTGACGCCCGGTGTTCGACAACTGATGGTGAAAATGTCTGTTGACGATATCCCCAAAGGCCGGTACAACAGCCAAGCGGTGCTGGAAAACCTGCCCCAAACATTTGGTGCCATCTGCCGCTCAGACAATACCCAAGAGCCTGGTTTTGAAGACAGTACAGCTTTTATCGTCAACAGATTTGAGGAGGATAGCCTGAAATTTACCTGGCTGATTTGCCATGGAGAAAGTTTATTGCTTGAAACGGCCTTGTACGGCAACAACATTCAATGGAATACAGGCTCCGCTGCCCGGAACCTCTTGGTTACAAAGGGCGGATTTTACAGTTTTGTTGCTGGTAGCACCTGTGAACAAATCGCCGTTCGTCACGAGGTAACCTCTGCATCATGCCCCTTTACCATTGCGGTCTCTCACATCATTGAACCGGACACATCATTTGCTTGCAGTGACGTAGTTTTTCGTTTTGTGCTCAACAACGACTCCGGGGAGCCCCGAAAAATGCTTGCTTTGGTTGATACGCTGCCGCCCGGGTTTTCATTTGTTGATATTCTGCGCAATCCTTTTGGTGGTATGTTGAAACCCAACCTTCCAACGTCTGTTTTTTATTTAGAGGGAATGACACTGGATTTGGGAAAAGATACCCTTGAAATACTGGTGCATGCTGGGGATGTGCCACCGGGAAGCTATAAAAACCGGGCGGTCCTTGCTGGACTGCCAGTGCTAATGGGCCCCATCAGGCTGTCTGACAATCCCGGCACATTTGCCATGGACAGTACGGCCTTCACCATTGAAAGTACCTGGTCCGGCACCGTTTTTCGGTCAGAAACTATCTGTGAAAACACGGAAATTGTTCTAAATGCCGGATTATTGGGAAAAAACTACCGCTGGGACAATGGATCAACTGCGCCAATGCTTGTTGTGGATGCGCCAGGGGTGTACCAACTCAGCCTTTTCGACGGTTGTGAACCTGCACAGGTATATTGGAATGTTGTGCCAGGACCGTCCATCGAGGTTGATGTCCCGCTCGAGCCCTTGCAAGTACACCAAGGCATGGGGGTATCATTGTTTCCACTGATTAAAAACCTGGGAGACAGCCTTATCATTCAGTGGACTGACCCATTGGACAACTCCTTGTCATGTGATCATTGCCTAAGTCCATGGGCAGTTCCTTTAGAAAGTACGGTGTATGGTATAAAAGTTCAAAATGAGGTTTGTTTTGATACCGCCAACATCACGGTGGAGGTAGATCAACATCGCAGGGTGTACGCACCCAACGTTTTTTCGCCCAATGGAGATGGTCAAAACGACGAATTTTCACTACAAAGCCCTGATTACGCCAGAATTATACGTTTTAATATATTTGATCGGTGGGGGAATATAGTATTTCAAACCACCAACACCGTACTTCAAGAGCATCCGAATTGGGATGGATTGTACCAAAGCAGCCCCTTATCTGCCGGTGTGTATGTTTGGTTGGCAACAATAGAATTTGTGGATGGACAACAGCAAGTATTTTCAGGAGATGTGACGTTGATTCGCTGAACCGAAACGCCAGCGAATGTTGCCCGGCATATTTATGGGATGATTTTTGGCGGACAACAGCGTGAAATGGGGGTGTTGTGGCCGTTGACCACCGACCAGTTACGATGGCCAGCGACTTGAAAAAATGCAAAAGAGGCCGTCTCACAATACTTGTGAGACGGCCCCGTCAATACTTAATCAGTGACAAAAAACAAAGACTAGCGGTAGCCTGGGTTCTGTTCCAGATTCGGGTTAACAGCCAAAGCTGATGCCGGAATGGGGAAAAGAAGACGTTCTGTGCCGGAAGTAGCAGGTTTTTCCTGGAAAGGAGCAAGGAACTTGCCAAAACGGATCAGGTCCGTGCGGCGGTTGCCTTCCCAGTAGAACTCGCGGCCCCTTTCTGCCAACAAGTTGTCGGCATTCAAAGAACCCAGCGCAGAAGCGCCGCGCTTGCTGCGAACCTGGTTGACGATCGTCAATGCTGAACCAGCATCGCCGTTGCGCAACTGTGCTTCTGCTTTCATCAGGAGTACATCAGCGTAGCGGATATACACATAGTCGTTGTTGGCATTGTCACCGCCGATGTAGTCGATGGGGTACTTGATAACGCGGATACCGGTTACCTCCAGGTTGTTGCCCGTTTCTACAGCCGCAACTTCGCGGGTAAAGGCGAGTTTGTTCCCTTTGCGGTCATCGAGTTCAGCGCCATTTTGGTCCACTTGTTGTCCGATCAAGAAGCCTGCGTTGATGCCGGAAACATCCGTCATACCAGCATAAGAAGACTTTTTGCGAACGTCAGAAGCTTCAAAAGAGTCATAGAAATCGCTGAGGGTAGCAAAACCGTTCCAGCCGGAAGGGTTTTGGTTGTAGTGCAGGGTACACATCCAACGTGAACGCACGTTACCGCTGCTTGAACCACCTACGTTTTCAGCTGTCCAGATATTTTCTGAAGAGACCTGGTCGTTGTTGGGTGCAAAGTTATCAAAGTAGTTGTCGTCCAAGCTGTACTGGTTGGTACCGGTGATTTGGTCAGCCAAGGCAATTACTTGGTCCATGTCAGCTTTCGGGAACGAAGGGTTTGCACGATCGGCAAACGTACCTTTGTTCAAGTAAGCGCGCATCAACAGACCTTTTGCGGCATTTTTGTTGGCGCGGTTTGCAGGTCCATCGGGCAGATCGCCGATGATGGCATTCAGTTCGCTGATCACGAAATCCAGCGCTTCAGCGCCTTTCAACACGTTTGGTGCATTGAGCAGGTTTTCACCTGGTTGGCGGTAAGGAACCTGGTTCCAGCCATCAGCCACCGAATACATGATAAACGCACGTAGGTATCGAGCTTCAGCTTTTTGTTGTGCGGAAGCGTTGAAATTCAACAGGTTGGTCGTAGAAAACACTACTTGCAGGAGCTCATTGAAAGTTGCTGACAAGAAAGCGTGATCGGCCGTCCAGGTATGGTTGTGCATAACACGCCAGATACCATTGTCGTCCCAGTCACCACCACGGGTCGGTCCGAGTGTTTCATCGGTGGTGTGCTGCTCAGCTGCCCAGAAGCGGGACTGATCTTGGAATGGGCCGCGAAGACCATCGTAGCAGCCTTTTAGCAGGGCATTTACGTCGGTGTTGGCGTTGAGGTATTCCTCTGCCGTTGATTTAGTGAGATCCTCATTGAGTGATTCTTCCAAATCAGTGCAGGAAAAGAAACCTGCAGATAGAAGAAGCATGAGGGAAACTGCTTTAAACTTCATGTTGTAGTAGTTTTTTTGTTAGAAAGAGAAGTTTGCGCCAAGGATCAAGGTGCGGGCTGATGGGTAAGGGATGTATTCGATACCGGCAGAAGGAAGACCGTCTTTCACGTTGACCGTGTTTACTTCAGGGTCGAAACCTGAGTAGTTGGTGAACACCAGCAAGTTAGAACCTTGGAAGTAGATAGTGGCATTTTTAACAGATTTGCCGATGTTGCCAAAGTTGTAGGCAAGTCTGGCGTTGGCCAATTTCAAGTAATCACCACTTTCAAGGTAGCGTGAAGAACCTTTGATGGCGTTGGCCGTAGATTCCAAAACAGAACCACCGACTAGGTTGGCATCAATGTTACGGGTACCGAGGTTGGTGATGGGCAACACAGACATTTTAGTGTTGTTGAAAATCTTGTAGCCATAAGCGCCATTGAAGTTCAGGTCCAACGTCAGTTTGTCGTAGTTGAGGGTCGTTGAAACGCCCACCAACATATCTGGGTTTGGATCGCCTACGAAAGCAAGCTCTTCGTCGTTGGTGTAAATGCTTTGTCCGTTCTCATTGATACCTTCAAATTGACGGAGGTAGAAAGAGTTCAGCGGTTGGCCATTGGCGAGGAGTTGGCTGGTAGCACCTGTGCTGCCTTGACCGAACAATTCACCGTAGAAAATAGCTGGGCCATTGTAGTCGTTCAACTGGTTTTTCTGAAGTGTAAGGATTGCACCTACATTCCAGTTGAATTTACCTTTGTCGGCCACCAGAGCATTCAAGGCAATCTCAACACCGGAGTTGGTTACGTTTCCTGGAAGATTGATCCAGTAGAAACCAGCTGGTGCAGGTTGAATGGTTGGGAATTGGAACAACAGGTCTTCTGTTTTCTTGGTGAAATAGTCAACCGTACCGTAGATTTTGTTGTTCATGAAACCGAAATCAACACCTACGTTGAGGGTTGTGCTCGTTTCCCATTTCAAATCTGGGTTGGCCACGTTTTCAAGGGCAATGGTGCCTTGGCCGAAACCATAGCGGTCTTGTGATGCACCTGCAGGGAACTCAGAGTTGCCTGTTTGGCCCCAGCTTGCGCGGAGTTTCAGGTTGTCAAAAGGACCATCTTCCAGGAAGCTTTCTTTGTTGATATTCCAAGCTGCACCGATGGCAGGGAAGTAGCCATACTTGTTGTTTATACCAAATTTGCTAGATCCGTCTGCACGAACTGTCGCATTCAAGAGGTACTTGTCTTTGATGTTCAACAGACCACGTACAAAATAAGACTGCAGGTAGGAGTTGGGATCAGCAAAAGAGTAGGTGTTGCGGGTACCTTGTGTGGTATTTTGCAGGATGTTGGTGTAGTCAAAATTGTCAATCAGGAAGTTTCTGCCTGAAACGCCGAAACCATTCGTTGAGCGGTTTTGGTACTCATAACCTGCCGTAGCATTCAAGCTGACATCAGAGCCAAAAGTGGTCAGATAGTTCAACGTGTGGGTCAGAATTTGGTTGGTTTGTTTCAACTGAGTGATACCGCCCAAGCCACCGGCTTCTTGGTCATTTTTTTGGATTCCCTGAATGTTAATCCAGTTGGCCAATTGGGTTCTGCGATCACCCACACCATGGTACACACTGTACTCAAATTTGTACGTGAGGTTGTCGGTGAGTTTGTAAGAAGGCGCGATGCTGGCCAATACGTCCACCGTGTTTACTTTGTCGCCATATGCGTCAATCAGTGCCACTGGATTGATTGACGTACTGCCGAACTGCGGTGTGATGACGGGAGTACCGTCTTCGTTGTACATCGGGTGTGTAGGGTTCCACTGCAGCGCAGCAGCAATGAGACTGCCTTGGAAGCCAGAGTTGGTGGCTACTGAAGGGGCATTTTCTTTGTTTTGAGCCGTAATAACACCAAAATCCAAGCCCAGCTTTTTGCTTTCGAGGAATTTGTAGCTGCCACGAATGTTGGCACTGACCCGGCGGTAATCGTTGCCTTTCAGGATACCATCTTGTTTCTGGTAGCCGAGGCCGATACGGTAGTTGCCGGCATCGCTGCCACCACTGATCGTAACACTGTGGTTTTGAACCAAGCCGGTTCTCAGAATTTCATCCATTGCATCAACACTGGCACCGTAGTTGCCGGTGGTAAGGCCGTAGCTGGTCAGCGCAGCGCGGTACTCGTCACCAGAAAGAACGTCGTACTTTTTCAGGATAGAACTTCCACCAACATACGTGTTGAAATCGATGGAAGGCGCACCTGTTTTTGCGCGTTTCGTGGTGATGAGGATAACGCCATTGGCGCCACGTGAGCCGTAGATGGCCGTAGCAGAGGCGTCTTTCAAAACCTCAATCGACTCCACGTCACCCGGATTCAGGTAGTTCAGCGGGTTGGAACTCGCTGTAGAACCCAAGCCTCCTGCGTTAGCGCCAGGCTTCGTAGAAGAACCGGGCTGCTGGATTCCGTCCACCACATAGAGTGGCTGGTTTCCAGAACGGATGGAAGAGTTACCCCGGATTCTCACCGTGGTAGCGCCGCCAGGCTGTCCGCTGTTGTTCAACACCTGAACACCGGCAACTTTACCCTGGATCAACTGATCAGGAGCTGTTACCAAGCCTTTGTTGAAATTCTTCTCGCTTACAGAGCCAACAGAGCCCGTTAAGTCCGATTTTTTGGCCACGCCATAGCCGATAACGACTACTTCGTCCAGAACGGAGCCTGGCTTTAGCGCGACATCAACCACGTTGGAAGCGCCAAGCGTGATTACTTGCTCGGTGTAACCCGTGTAAGCAACCCGGATTTGGGTAGAACCAGTTGGAACGTCGATGGTAAACTTGCCGTCAACGTCTGTAGATGCACCGCGCGTAGTGCCTACAACCGATACAGAAGCGCCGATAAGACCTTCACCGGTATCTGCGTCGGTGACCTTGCCCTTAACAGCGCGTTGTGCCAAAGCGAAGTTGCTGGCCAGCATCAAAAATGCCAGAAGCAAACCGCATTTGGAAAAGGTGTGCAAAAACTTCATACGATAATGAGTTTAGTTTAGTGAAAAAAATATAGAATCCACACAGTGTGAAAGCCGCATCAATGGGTAAGCATTTGTCAGTCCTTAAATGTTATTTTTTTCCAAATGTTCAGAACATTAAGAAATTTTTTGGCTGCAATTGATCTCTTCAGAAAATCTGGGTGTGTGGTGGACACTAAGGCGGGGCTAAGGTACTATTTCGTTGGAAATACCAGCAAACACTTTTTTGTAATTTTTTACAATGCCCATTAACCCAAATAAGATTGCTTTTTTTAAATTAACACATTCATTTACAATTAGTTAATATCAAAATTTCAACGGTTTGCAATTTTGTCTTACCCAAAACTTACTTTTGCACTTTTAAAAATTATGGAAAACATACACGCCACACCTGTCAGGAGACTGCCGGCAGAATGGGAAAAACAATCTTTGGTCCAATTAACCTTTCCCCACGAAGGCACTGATTGGGCCGATTCGCTCGAAATCGTGTTGCCTTGTTTTGTTCAGATTGCTGAAACCATCAGCCAATTTCAAAAGGTGCTCATCGTATGTAGAAATGCCGCTGAAACCAGGGCTTTAATCACGAACGGCAACGCGGTCAATATTTTATACGAAGAGATTCCCTCCAATGATACATGGGCCCGCGATCATGGGGGTATTGCTGTATGGGAAGATGAAAAACCGGTATTATTTGACTTTGTGTTCAATGGCTGGGGCTTAAAATTTCCGTCCGACAAAGACAATCTCATCACAAGTAGGCTTTACGACAAAGGACACCTGAAAGCTGAATACCGTCATGGGGGGATGGTTTTAGAAGGTGGCGGTATCGAAAGTGATGGCCAAGGGACCTTGCTTACCACATCGGAATGCCTGTGTTCGCCCAACCGCAATCCGCACTGGTCTTCCATCGAAATTGAAACATTGCTGAAGGATATATTTGGCCTTCAACGGGTACTTTGGCTGCACCATGGTTATTTGGCCGGCGATGATACAGATTCTCATATTGACACCCTTGCGAGGTTTTGTGCTGTTGATACCATTGCGTATGTTCAATGCCCCGATGCTGAAGATGAGCATTTTGAAGCACTCCAACAAATGGAGCAAGAGCTCCAACAGTTTACCACATCCAATGGCAAACCTTATCGACTGGTGCCGCTCCCGTGGCCAGAAGCCTGTTATGACGCGGAAGGAAACCGATTGCCGGCTACCTATGCCAATTTTCTGATCATCAACGGCGCAGTTCTCCTGCCGACGTATGGCGTACCACAAGATGAAGCAGCCATTGCAGTGTGCCAAGGATTGTTTCCAGACCGAGAGATCATTGGAATAAATTGCCGATCACTCATCGAACAACACGGATCACTGCACTGTGTCACCATGCAGTACCCAATAGGCTTTTTGTACAGCTAGTTTTTGAACATGAATTTATCTCCAACGTTATGTCAACATTAAAAATTGGTTTTGTTCAGCAACAATGTTCCACTGAAAAATTGGACAATGTCCAAAAATCCTTGGATGGCATTGCTGCTTGTGCCGCAAATGGCGCACAACTGGTAATATTACAGGAATTGCACACCGGAATATACTTCTGCCAGGCAGAGGAAGCCGCGATGTTCGATTTGGCTGAGCCCATCCCCGGTGCGGATACGCAAATTTTTGCCGAGGCGGCCAAAAAATACGGCGTGGTATTGGTCACATCCTTGTTTGAAAAACGTGCTCCAGGGTTGTACCACAACACAGCGGTTGTTTTTGAAAAAGATGGTTCTATGGCGGGTAAATACCGAAAAATGCACATTCCAGATGATCCAGCGTATTACGAAAAATTCTATTTCACGCCGGGTGATTTGGGATTTGTGCCGATTCATACTTCTGTGGGTAAGTTGGGTGTTATGGTTTGTTGGGATCAGTGGTACCCGGAGGCGGCCCGTTTAATGGCGCTTGCCGGCGCTGAACTGTTGATTTATCCGACCGCCATTGGTTGGGCAAGCGCTGATGCTGACGCAGAAAAACTACGCCAGCACGATGCCTGGTTTACCGTTCAACGCGGTCATGCGGTGGCCAATGCACTTCCGGTAATCACCGTCAATCGGGTAGGCGTGGAGCCGGATTGGACAGGCGTTACCGGCGGCATTGAATTTTGGGGCCAAAGCTTTGTCGCAGGCCAGCAAGGGGAAATATTGCACCGCTCCAGCGCACATTTGGAAGAAAATGTGGTCGTTGAAATTGACATGCAGCGAACGGAGGCCGTTCGGAGGAATTGGCCTTTTTTCCGGGATAGGAGAATTGATCATTACCAGGGATTGACCAAAAGGTACCTGGATGCAGAGCATTGACTATCCCACCAGCCGTTTCACCCTTCCATGCACCATGGCATCCAATACTTGGTAAACAACAAGTGGCTTTTGGGTACGCCAAAAAACATCGTTGTAATCCTCGCCAAAATGCATGTAGTGCTCTAGCCGAGCCCCTTGCATTTCTTCCATGACGTGCTGCCGGGTGTTGATACAGGCGATCCAACCATCGTCTTCGTGTACCTCTTCCGCCCATTCCGCGTAATAATCATCGTCGGAACTGTGGAAGTTGAGGACATTGTCGCAAAAAAGCGCAAATTTAAAGATCTCCGCTTTGTACATGGGGTCAATGACCGTACGTTTTAGGTGCATGATGTCGTTGTGCAGGGCATCATTCCACTCGCCAATCAATTCTATCAGGGCAAAATGATCGTCATAATCAACAAACAGCACTTTACAGTATAGGGTAGAAGAACCAAAACTATCCCATTGGGGGTGTAGGTAATAATTGTACAACTGATGGTTAAAATGAAATTCACTGTACTCGCGCCCGTAAAATGGCGATCGTTCATCTTCTTCCGCAACATAATGGTCGCGCCAAAGATAGTGTGGTTCAAGCTGATGCATGGATAGTCCCTTTCAAATGAGGGTGCAAAATTACCCATTCTCTGACCAATACCCATGCAAAAAATGCCGCTGAAAATTATTTTAACAGGTCCGGAATCTTCCGGTAAAACAACTTTGGCTAAGCTTTTGGCCAATACACTGGATACGAACTTGGTCCCCGAGTTTTCCAGGCCATATTTGGAGTTTTTAGGCAGACCTTACCATTATGATGACCTGAACACCATTTTGAAGGGGCAATCCAATTGGGAATTATGGCACGCACAACAGTGTACGAAACAGGTGATGGTTTGTGATACGGATTGGACGGTCATCCGAATTTGGGAACAATTTCGTTACGGTACCGTGCTTTTTACTCAAAATCAAGTGATAGAGCCCCATACGCACTATTTTTTGTGTGCTCCTGATATGCCTTGGCAACCGGATCCGCTGCGTGAAAATCCAGCTGAACGAGCACTATTGTTTGAGATGTACTTGCATTTGCTTACAGCATTACAGGCAAATTTTACCATACTTCAGGGAAATGAATTACAGCGATTGGCAGTTGCATTGGAAATAATTCAAAAATTATATTGACCTTTGTCTCACTCATTGGGGTGCTGGTAGGGAGGTGGTGAAGTGGTAGTTTTCCTGTGCGCAGTATTGGCTTTTAAGACCAGCGTTCAGGCACTATTGTTTCGAAACAACCTGCTCGGCTGAGATCAAACCCATCGAACTTGGCCGGGTAATGCCGGCTAAGAAACGGAGACGGGTAGTGGCATCACTACGTTCACAGAGGCCCCTTCTGTGAATGGATGTTTCACACTTAGTAACTGGTTAGCTTGGTCGCGTCTGAGACGAAAAAGCGGCCATTTTTTGCCAGACGAAGCGGATTTTTGTAGGCCGTAGCAGCGCTACGTTCAAAAAAATCTGCGAAGTATGGCGGAAAATGGGCCTTTTTGGGCCAGACAGCGTGCCACCTAACCAGTTACCACACTTATTCTATTGTTGCAATGACGAACGTCATGGATTTTCGGGCTCTAGCCCTGTTTTTTTTCCTTCCCTATTGCTTATACGCCCAACAGACCGATTCCTCCAGGGTTGCATCAACCCAGGAGACACGGTTGCAAGAAGTGGTAGTCCAGGCCACCCGAGTTGGGCAAAAAAGCCCTGTTCCCCACAATAATTTGCTTTCGGCGAAAATAAACCAGATACTTCAGGCACAGGATGTACCCCAGTTGTTGTCGGCAATCCCTTCTGTGGTGGAAAGTTCAGACGCGGGTACGGGCATCGGTTATACAGGACTTCGGATCAGGGGGAGCGATCCCACCCGAGTCAATGTGACCATCAATGGTGTGCCACTCAATGATGCAGAAAGCCAGGGCGTTTATTGGGTTAATCTGCCTGATTTGGCCGCTTCTGCGGCTGAAATTCAGGTTCAGCGGGGGGTGGGTACCAGTAGCAATGGCGCGGGCGCTTTTGGCGCTACAGTAAACATTGATCTTTCAAAGGTGTCGCCCGATCCCGCTGCCAGTATCACCAGCACCGCGGGCGCTTTCAATACCCGAAAATTTTCTGCCCAAATGAATTCAGGTCTGCTCAACGGGAAATGGGCGTTTTCAGGCAGGGTATCACGCATCAATTCGGATGGATACATAGACAGGGCTTCCGCTGCATTGGGCTCCATGCACTTGTCAGCAGCATTTATTGGTGAAAAACAAACAGCCCAGGTGCACTTGCTGTCAGGGCACGAAAAAACCTATCAAGCATGGAATGGAACCCCGGCACAATTTATGGACGATGAGGCGCTCAGAACATTTAACACCGCTGGGATGGAACGGCCACTTCAGCCTTATGATCAAGAAGTAGATGATTATTCCCAGCGGCACCTCTTGCTGCACTACAAGCGTATGCTGACACCGTACGTTATGTTGCAATTGAATGGCCATTACACGCGGGGAGCTGGCTACTACGAACAGTATAAAGCTGGCGAAGATTATACCGACTACGGACTTTCTCCCTGGGTCATAGGGGATACGACCATTCCTACCACAGACCTAATCCGCCGCCGTTGGCTCGACAATGACTTTTATGGCGGGACATTTGTTTTGCGCTGGCAACCTGAAAATGATGGCCAAACCAGCATATTGTTGGGTGGCGCCATCAGCCGATATGATGGCGATCATTTTGGAGAAATTATTTGGTCTGAAAATCCACTGGGAGCGCCAAAGGGGTTTCGTTACTATGAAAACAAGGCAAAAAAACACGATGCCAACATATATCTAAAGGCAGAAAAAAAGTTTTCAGAACACTTTAATGCCTTTGTGGATGTGCAGGGTAGGGCGGTTGCTTACCAATTTACCGGATTCAACAACGATTTGACACCGGCCGACCAGTTGGTAAAAGATTTTTTCTTCAATCCAAAAATGGGTGCCACCTACGCTTGGTCCAAGGCGTGGATGACGTATGCGTATGTCGGTATCGCCCACCGTGAGCCCAACAGAGATGATTACACACAGTCTAGTCCAAGTTCCAGACCCCAAGCAGAAAGGCTGTTGGACACGGAATGGGGGGTTAGATTTGAAGGCCGCCATACAACCGCTTCCGCCAATTTTTTTCTTATGAATTATCGGGACCAGCTGGTGCTCGACGGTAGCATAAACGATGTTGGCGCGTATATCCGGACCAATGTTCCGGTTAGCCATCGGGCAGGACTTGAATTGGAGGCATCTTCAACACTGGGTGCGTTGTTTTCCGTTGCCGGGAACCTGACGATCAGCCAAAATAAAATCCAGCAATTCACCGAATATCGCGACAACTGGGATACGAACCAGCAGGAAATCGTGTTGTACCGCAACCGTAATTTGGCTTTTTCGCCCTCCGTTACGTCACGTGTAGAAGCCTCTTGTTTGTTGTGGCAAAATTTTGGGAGAAGCCCGAAGGAACATAAAAAACCGAATGGTCAGGTAACAGCGACGATTTCAGGAAAATATGTTGGGAAGCAGTTTTTGGACAACACGTCCAATGACCTAGCGTCCCTTCCGGCGTATTTTGTCAGTGATATTCGGGTAAATGTTGGGGGGATCCGTGTCCTGGGAAACCAAATGAGCCTGATTATCACCCTCAACAACTGGTTAAATGCCCGTTATTCTTCCAATGGCTGGGTTTATCGCTATGTATCTGCCGGTTACGATGCTCGTCCGGATGATCCATACACGCAATTAGAAGGCGGCGCTGTGTACCATCAGGCAGGTTTTTTTCCGCAGGCCGGCAGGCATTGGATGGCCAGTATTCGGATGGACTTTTGAGAAAACAGGAGCGATATTTGATCGTAGATACTGTCATGGACGATTAAATCCCGAGCAGCTCCGGCTGTTCGGGATTTTCATTATATAAACAATTAGGAGCGCCCCGTCATTACAAGACACTCCTAGGGTAAATCAATGCCTTTTTATTCGAACCATGTTATTGGTTTCATGGTTGTAAAACTGTTGAATATCAAAAAAATAAGCCATTTCACAGCGTTGCTTGCGAAGTGGCCTATTGTGTAATAAGTGCCCGGAACAGGACTTGAACCTGCACGACCTTTAAGGGTCAAGGGATTTTAAGTCCCTCGTGTCTACCGTTTCACCATCCGGGCTGCTGCGCAAAGGTAACGGTATTGTGTCTGTTATTCTTTCTTCTTTGACTTTTCTATTGATTCTTTTAATTTTTTTAATTCTTCTGCGGCACTTTTTACGTCAGCAATAAGCTGTGTAAGTTTTTGATTTTCAGTTATTTGTGCCTGTTTAGCAGCGTCTATTTTTTTGTTTTCCCCGTTGATAATTTCTGCGGCGTCACTTTTGGCTTTGCCTATTTCAGCGGCGGTTTGGTTTTTTATTTCTGCGATGGCTTTGGTTTCGTTGTCTCTCGTTTGAGCGATAGCAGAAGCGGCTTCTTGACGCACTTTTTGGACGCCATCAGCGGCTTCTTTTTGAGCGGATCCGATTTCATCTATGGATTTTTTTCGGGCATCTGCGGTTTCTGCGGCATATTGTTGGCGTTTTTCATCGGCTTCTTTTCGAGCGTTTGCCACCTCTGTTGCCGCTGCTGCCCGCATATCGGCGACATCTTTGCGTGCGCGATCCTGTGCTTCCACCACCTCTTTTGCGAGTGCTGCTTTTTTGTCGTCGGATTCCCTTTTGGCCAGTGCGATGGCTTCCAGTGCTTGCTGTTTGGCGGTGGCCACTTCTTTGGCACTGGATTCGCGGGTAGCGGCTATTTGTATTGCGGCTTCCTCCTTGGTTTTTCCGATGGCTTCTGCGCTGGCTTGTTTTTCGCGGGCGGAGTTTTCGCGGGCTGTTTTCACGTCATTGGCAGCTTGTTGGTTGGCGGCGGCAATTTCGCTGGCTGCTTTTTGTCGGGCATCGGCTACGTCGGTTGCGAGTTTTTGTCGGGTGTTGGCGCTGTTTTCGCGGGCGATGCGTACGCTATCAGCTTCGGCTGTTTTCACGGCCAGAATAGCTTGGCTGCTTTGTCGTTTGGCCTCTGCGGCAGCGTTTGCTGCTTCTTGTTGAGCGCGAACGGCAGCTTCACGGGCGGCAGCCACGTCATTGGCGGCTTTTTCCCTTGCTGCGGCGATTTCTGCGGCTGCTTTTTCGCGAGAAGCGATGACTTCAGCAGCGGAGGCCGTTACGGTTTCCACCTGTTTTTTCTTGGCTTCAACGACGGCAGCGGCAGCTTCTGCCTGTATTTGTTTGATTTTTTCTTCAGCGGTTTGTTTCGAAGTTGAAACCTCCCCAGCGTACTGTTTTTGTACTTCACTGGCTTTGGCATTGGCTTCCAGCACCCTTGTGCGGGCTTCTTCCTGGGCTTTGGCGACTTCCTGCGCACTGCGTTCGCGGGCAGCTTTAACGGCTTCGGCGCTTTCCATTTTTATGAGTTCCTCCTGTGCTTTTACGGCTGCGATAGACTTGGCCAATTCAGCTTGAATGCGGGAGATTTCTTCTTCACCTTTTTTACGGGAGGCTGCTACTTCCACGGCAATAGAGTCACGCTGAGACTTGGAACGGTCTTGCGATTGAGCAATGACTTTAGCGGCTTCGTCCTGCACTTGCTGCACGTTTTGAGCCGCTTTTTGCTTGCTTTCGACCACCTGTTTGGAGATCTCTTGTTTATCAGCTTCGGCTTTTTTTTGTTGGTCGGCCACCTCCGTTCGGATACGGCCGATCTCTTCGGAAGCTCGTTTGCGAGCATCTGCGACTTCTGTTGCAGATGCTTCTTTTTGCTTGGCAGCATTTTCTCGCAACTCCACCAGTTCATTGGATGTATTTTGTTGCAACAAGGCTTTTTCTTCCGCTGCTTTTCGCCTGCTTTCTGCCAGGTCTGTGGCCAGCTTTTGTCTTTCTAGGACAATGTTTTCACGGGTTTTGGCTACTTCATTGGCAGCTTCTTCCCGTACCTGGAGTATTTGTTCCGCGGCTGTTTTTTTGCTTTCTACAACATCCTGAGCTGTTTTGGTGGATTCCAGTTTGGCCATGGATCTTGCTTCTGAGACGATACGAGCATTTTCTTCTCGGATTCGTTTGAGCTCTTCGTCGGCATTAGCCCGTGCAGAAGACACTTCGTCACTGTATTGGAGTTTGGCATTTTCCAGTTTTTCTTTGACGGCTGCGACTTCTTTGGCCGCGGCCTCACGAGCCTTCTGCACTTCTTCTGAGGAGGCAACACGGGCGCGCTGAATCTCTTCACCTGCTTGACGTCGTGCATCTTCTACATTGGTATTGATTTTGGTAACCGCAGAATCGGCCTTTGATTTGCTTTGCGACACGTATGCCTGTGCTTCGGCCTTCGCTTTTTCAATTTCGACAAGGCTACTTTTACGGGATTCAAGTACCTCGTTGTTAAACTCCATTTTTTTGTTGTTGGCTGCTTCTCTGGCAGCTGCGACCTCCTGTAATATTTGCGCTTTTATCGCATCTGCCCGATCGCGCTCGGCTTTTATTTCACCGCGGAGTTTTTCTTTGACTTTTTCTAGGTCTGATCGCAAGGCGGTGACTTCGCTGTCGCTGGATGTCCCTCCGGTTACGGCGGCGCCACCAGATGAAGGTTTTGTGGCTGTTCCAGGTTTTCCGCCGGCGCCTGTGGGTGTTCCGGGCGTGGATGCAGTGCTTTCGGGTTTGGTTACGGCTGCACCGGGAGAATCAACCACGGATCCTTTTTCCAAGATATTGTAAAAGCAAGTTGCCAGCGATTTGAATTCAGATTGCCGGTCTGCATTGATGGTGAATTTAAATTTCTGCCTGTCAACGAAGTTGATAAAATTGATGCCAATAACATTGGAGGCAGAAAGCCACTGCATGGCTTCTAAGTCAAGTCGTAAGTTGTTGCGGTGGGTTGGTACGGCCCCAGGCATTAACTCATCCATGCCGGTAAATTTGTATGCCTTTTCTTTTCCGGAAGCATCTACAAAAACAACTTGATCATCTTGGTTAAATTCAATGCCACCTTGCGATACAAATTTTGCGAAAACACCTTTTTCATTCGCAAAAAATTCAATAAAATAGGTGTATCCCCCGCGAACAACAACGGCCAATTGACTCGTATTGGCAATCTGTACGCCGGATATTTTTTTATTTTCTTTGATATTTTTGGCGCAATCTTGGGCGGTTGCAAAGCCCGGAATGAGCAATATGGGCAGCAAAATGGGGAGTAAAAGTCTGTAGAGAAGCTGCATAAATCGAGTTGTATGGTAGAGATTGATGTTAATTGGTACGGACTTGTCGCGGCAAAATAGCAACTTTTTCGTCACCAAACATAAGATGCTGCCAACTTGTATTGCGTTGCCCGAATAATCATTAAAAAAAAACGGGTACAGCCAAATTTTTTTGGTGGTGAACACCGCTTTGGATTGTTTTTTATTGAAATTGGACAGTATCTTTTCATTTTATTTGCGCTAAAAGCGCGACTTTGCGGCCTAGTTCAAAAAACATGATACAAATATATTTAAAGCCCGGCAAAGAGGTTCCTGTACTCCGTTTTCATCCCTGGATTTTTAGCGGTGCCATTTCACATGTTGAAGGAAATCCTGAAGACGGCGATGTGGTAGAGGTGCGTGACCGAAAAGGGGCACTGCTCGGCGTTGGTCATTTTCACTACGGAAGTATAACGGTTCGATTGTTGAGTTTTGGTCCAGCCGATCTGCACGATGGGCTGTTTTGGACCCAAAAAATTCAGAACGCACTCGATGTTCGCGCCTTGTTGTTTGACCCTTTTTCTGAGGGTCGCACATTTCGCCTTCTTCACGGGGAGGGTGATGGACTTTCGGGGTTGATTGTAGATATCTATGGCGACTCTGCTGTAGTGCAGTGCCACAGCATTGGTATGTACCGCCAAAAGGAAATGGTTGTTGCCGCCTTGCGCAATGTTTTCGGCGCGCACTTGAAAGCAGTCTATGATAAAAGTGCAGAGGCATTGCCCCTCAAATTTGCTGAAAAAATGAACAACGGCTATCTTTGGACTGCGGATTCTTTTGTTGTTGAGGGCCCTCAAATTGTTGTTGAAAATGGGGCGAAATTCCACGTAGATTGGCAAAAAGGTCAGAAAACAGGTTTTTTTCTGGACCAACGCGACAACCGTCAGCTCTTATCACAATACGCAAAAGATAAAACAGTCCTCAACGCTTTCTGCTACACCGGTGGTTTTTCCTGTTATGCCTTGAAAGCGGGCGCTAAACTGGTACATTCTGTCGATGTTTCAGCGAAAGCCATGGATACATGTGCAGAAAATGTCCTGCTGAATTTACCGTATCCCGGTGAACATGTGGGCTATACGGAGGATGTATTGCAGTTTCTAAAAAACACAGAACACCAATATCAAGTGATGGTCATTGATCCCCCGGCTTATGCTAAGAGTATGGAAAAACGCCACAATGCGGTTCAGGGCTACAAACGTCTCAATGTAGCGGCGATGAATAAGTTGGCGCATGGAGGGGTCTTGTTTACTTTTTCTTGCTCACAGGTGGTTGACCGTGATTTGTTTTATCACACCATCGCGGCCGCTGCCATGGAAGTTGGTAGGCCGGTTCGGGTACTGCACCACCTCACCCAAGGAGCCGACCACCCGGTCAGCTTGTTTCATCCGGAGGGGTCGTACCTGAAAGGCTTGGTATTGAAACTTGATTAAACAGGTATGGTACTTGTTTTTTTTGTAATAAAGCAGGTAATTGCGTCGGAGACAGCGTGCCACCTAACAAGTTACCCAAAATAATAGATTCTTTTCAAGCAATAATTATGAAAAACAGCATTTTTATTCTCGTGCTTTTTCTTTCCGCATGTCAATATGCAGATCCAGTTTCCGACTTGGCTATGTGCCACAGTTCGGGTGATGCAGTTGCTGCTTTTTCCATGTTTGCAAGCGACAAAAATTTTCAGCTTGCGCACCCATCACCCACGCCCGTAGAAGGTACATTTGATGGTAAAATGATTGAATTTCCGGTTGATGGTGGCGCCATTGGAAAGGGTTATTTGGTAGAGAACGCAAAAAAAACCAACAAATATCTTTTGCTTTTTCATGAGTGGTGGGGTCTCAATGGCAACATAAAAAATGAAGCATCTTTGTGGAGCAAAGAATTGGGAGTCAATGTATTGGCCATTGATCTTTACGATGGAAAAATAGCCACCAATGCCGAAGATGCCGGAAAAATGATGCAGGCAAATTCCGCAACTCGATCAAAAAATATCATCCTAGGCGCTTCCAATTATTTGGGTGACAATGTTACCCTCGCTACCATGGGCTGGTGTTTTGGTGGCGGGTGGGCTTTTCAAGCAGCCCTGTTGCTTCACGACAAAACAAAAGCCTGCATCATGTATTACGGAATGCCGGAAAAAGACGTTGAAAAATTGAAATCGCTGGAAGCAGACGTCCTGATGATTCACGCTTCTCAAGACCAATGGATTACCAACAATGTTGTTGCTGCTTTTGAGGCAAATATGAAATTAGCAGGCAAAAAATTGACGGTAAATCGCTATGACGCGGATCATGCGTTCGCAAACCCCAGCAACCCACACTACAACGAAGCCAACGCTAAAGCCGCTCGGGCAGCCGCAAAAGCTTTCCTGAAAAAAAGATCCTGATCGGGTCGTTTTTAAATGGCATCATGTAAACGGTTTGGAAACAGGTTACATACAGTAGGGTAGTTGGTTCGCATACTCCTCCCGAAAGCAATGGGAACTGCTGACGCCCTGCGCTTAGCGCTCGACAAACTTAAAATACTTGCTAATTAATTTATATATAAAATTATGCTCCCATCTAATGAAACAAAACTGCTGAACGCCGCCGTAATCGTTGCTGCGTTGGGCTATTTTGTAGATATTTATGATTTACTCTTATTCGGATTCGTACGGGTCAAAAGTCTGACGGATCTGGGTTTTTCTGGTCAAGATTTGACAGATAAGGGGCTTTCGCTGCAGAACTGGCAAATGTTTGGCATGCTGGTGGGTGGGATTTTATGGGGTGTGTTGGGCGATAAAAAAGGACGCGTCAAGGTGTTGTATTTTTCCATTGCGTTGTACTCCATTGCCAATATTCTCAATGGATTTGCCACGGGTTATACAGATTATGCTTTTTTTCGTTTTCTGGCGGGCATTGGTTTGGCGGGAGAGTTGGGTGCCGGCATCACGCTTGTCGCGGAAGTGTTGCCCAAGGCAAAACGCGGTTTGGGAACCATGTTGGTGGCTACCATTGGATTAACGGGGGCGCTTTTGGCCTGGGTTATTGAGCATTATTTCCACTGGCGCACGTGTTTTTTCATAGGTGGCGGATTGGGGTTGTTGCTCTTGGTATTGAGGATCAGCGTTTCGGAATCAGGTATTTATCAGCAGGTCAAAACAAATACGGGAATTAGTAAGGGCAATTTTTTTGCGTTGTTTACCAATTGGGACCGTTTTTCGCGTTTTTTGCGTTGTATTTTTATTGGCACCTCCACTTGGTTCGTGGTAGGCGTCTTGGTTTTCTTTGCACCAGAATTTGGCAGAGCAAAAGGGTTGGATGGGATTTTGGCGAGCAATGCCATCGCCATTTGTTACATAGGGCTCATATTCGGTGATTTGACGTCTGGATTACTGAGCCAATGGTTGCGTAGCCGCATCAAGGTGATGGCGATTTTTTTAGCGCTTGATGTGCTGGCAGTGTTGGCCTATTTATCACTGTCGTTTTCCAAGCCTGAATATTTTTATGCCTGTCATTTTATATTGGGTTTTTCGGTTGGTTTTTGGGTTATTTTCGTGACCATTGGCGCCGAGCAGTTTGGGACGAACCTTCGTTCTACGGTTGCTACCTCTGTTCCCAATTTTGCGCGCGGGATGCAAGTACCCATCAATGAATCATTCAAGTACCTGAAAAGTCCCGCTGTTACCGGCAGTGTGATCACTGCGGGCTATCTAGTAGGATCCGTTTGTTTGGCTGTTGCTTTCATGGCACTTTGGGGTATGAAAGAAACCTTCGACCGAGAAATGGATTATGTGGAACATATATGACAGGCGTTAACTTACCAATGTTCCAGCATACATGAACCAATCGCGAGAAACAACGCTATTGCCTAAATAATGGGGTAATATTCACCTTGTTTAATATGATTATGCGCAAGAGAAAGGTAAACAACAAATTAAGTGTTCAGGCAATATCCGGAACCCATGTGGTATTGTTGGGCATTGATTTACCGGAAGACAAGTGCCCGGGTCTATTGGGCTTTGCCATTCGTCGCTTCGACGTAACAGAAGGCGAGACTTACTGGCTAAAGGGCTACAAGACCTTTGAAAGTGTAGAGCCCAACCCGGCGGAAGGCGTTCAATATGCCACGAGGCTCCATCCCATTCAAGGTTTTACGTGGTCTGACTTCTCTGCCAAGCCTGGCTACCAGTACCGTTATGAAGTTGTCGCATTGCGCGGTGCGCCGGACAATCCAATCGAGGCCGAACGCGTCATTGTAGCGATTAAAACAGAAAGTAGCGTCCTCACAAAGCAGAAGCACAGCATACATTTCAACCGTGGGGCGGCGGCTTCACAGGAATATACGCGTAGATTTGGCAATAAATCGCCTCAAAAAGTGGGGCCAGCAGCGTATGAATGGCTGTCTCGCGGTTTGGCGGAAGCGATTACAGCTTTTATAGCAAGGGCGATCGGATTGGGCTGGGGTTTGAGGGTTTGTGCGTATGAATTTCGCGAACAGCACGTTTTACAGGCGCTTTTTGACGCAAAAATGCGTGGAGCTGATGTGCAAATTTTATACCATGCCCGAAACGATAGCACCAAAATTGGCAATGAAAAGGCCATCCAACAATTCAATTTGTCGGAAATCGCCCATGGAAGAAATGCTCCTAGCCTTTCTTTGTCCCACAATAAAACATTGGTCCTGACGAAAAAAGGCAAAGCCCAAGCTGTACTAACCGGCTCTACCAATTTGAGCGACGGTGGTATTTACGGACACAGCAATGTGGCCCATATTTGTGAAGACAAAACGGTTGCCTCAAAATACTTATGGTGGTGGGATGAACTCAAGCATAACAGACCAATAGCAGAATTGGCCCCATTGTTAACGCTTGCAACCCCCTTGCCGCCCATGCCTGAAAAGCCAGGCATTACCCCTGTTTTCAGTCCGAGAAGAGATCTTTCGGCGCTGGAATGGTACGCTGAGCAAGCTAAAAAGACCTCCGGGGGGCTTTTTATGACTTTTGCTTTTGGTATGCATCCGGCTTTTCAGGACGCTTACCTTGATGGCAACGCCACCCTGCGGTATGCTTTGATGGAAAAAATGAGTGGCCCCACCAAAACACCCGCTCAACGCATCGCCAATGAAAATGCGATCATCAAGCTTCGGAAGTTAGAGGCCAATAAATTTGCCATCGGCGCTCAAATAGAGGAGGGTGATTTCGGTCAGTGGCTCTCCGAGAGTTTGTCCGGATTAAATGTGCATGTAAAATACTTGCACACCAAGTATATGTTGATAGATCCACTGGGCCCAAACCCTTTGGTGGTGACGGGTTCTGCTAATTTTAGTGAAGCATCTACGGTAAAAAATGACGAAAATATGCTCATAATACGGGGAGATACCAGGGTTGCGGACATTTATCTAGGGGAATTTATGCGCATGTATCGTCACTTCGCTTTTCGCGATTGGTTGGCTTCAAAACCTGCTGGTATTGCCACAGTTGCGCATTTAGACGAGCGCGATGTTTGGTGGAAGCGCTATTTCGGCGATTCTTTTGAGTCTCGTCAACGTGCCTACTTTGCAGGATAGAGCCGGGCGCATTTTTTAAACGTAACACGTTACTTCGAAACAAGTTACACAATAAAATTCTTCAAGACATGGCAACGGGTAAAGCATTGTGGGTGGCCAATGGTGGGCTCAAAATGGGTTCTGCAAAACTAGGACTTCATGGCAACAAAACTGGTTCCATCAAACAGAATGTCCACGATGGCGATACCTCCAATGTGATTTTAGACCGCAATTTGGGGGTTCGTTTGCTGGGTATTGACACACCGGAAATTAGTTTTGAATTCCCGGGCTCCCGCACATTTATTGCATTGTCCAGTACAAAATGGGACGTGCTATTTACTTCAGGTGCGTGGAAACAGGGTTTAATGCTAGATACAGGTTTGTTGCGTGATTTAGAGCAACGCATCGGAAATGGCATCGGCGTAGCAAAAAACCATGCAGATCACGCCGAGGCAGCCCAGCAGTCACTGGAAACAATCATGGAAGCGGATCTGCTCGAGAGTGGCAAACCCAAAGAAGAATTTAGGCAATTCATGGCTTTTGCACACGAATTTCTGGACAGTTACGGGCGCCTACTTTGCTACTTGAACAGTGATTCGGAGAATTATCCTGATCCGCCCATTGCCAGTGCTATCAAGCGATGGAGCTACAACGAACGACAACTGATGTCAGGCTGGGCCGTTCCCTATTTCATTTGGCCCAATGTGCAGCCTTTTTTGAACCAGCAACCTTTCAACCGCAACCATGTATCGCCTGAGGGATTTTGGTCGCGGATAAAAAGTTCCTCAAAATTAAATACCGCTAGGGCGGCGGTTGCTTTGGCCCGTTCTCAGGGGATTGGTGTTTTTAATCCCATTAATCCTTTGCGGGTAATGCCCTTTGAACTGCGTTTTATCAGCCGAAAAAAAGGTCCAGAACGCTATGTCATCAATCTACAGGACATTGGGGGGAACCAATTGCTGAATCCTGCACAGTATTACACCATTGCGAATCCAGAAGACAGGCTCCATATTCCACCCGAATACCTGCCTATTTTTCTGGCTTTTGGCTGGAAGGTAGGCAGGTAAGAAGGCGTTAGACTGTGATTAAAGTGATTTTGATGAATTGATTGATTGCAAATATTTGATTTTAGTAACTGGGAGGTGGTCGAGTCCTTCAAGCATTGATGATAATTGCATCTGTAAGCCTAATATATAATACCACGCTGACCAGTTACAATACCAATGGGGCGTTTGACATCTTGTCAGCGCCCCATTGGTATTATAGGTTGTTGGCACTGGTATTATTGAAATACCCGCACATAGTCCACGACCATGTTTTGTGGAAACGGGGTTGAATTGTCGGGGTCTCCTGGAAAATCACCGCCAACAGCGACATTGAAAACGAAGAAGAAATTCTTGTTGAAAGGATAGCTCGCACCGTTTAGAGAAGCTGGAGTTATGGTTTGGTACACCACATCATCCACCAAAAATTCAATTTTATCGACCACCCATTTCAAGGAAAACACATGAAATTCATCTTGAAAATTGGCGGTTCCATCCAGATATTTCGGAACACTCGTAAATTGGTGTTGGCTTACAGTAGCCCCATAGTGTACGGTACCGACAATACGATTGGGCAGGCTTCCGGCGAGTTCCATAATGTCAATCTCACCGCAAGCAGGCCAGCCCACGGCATCAATATTGGAGCCCAACATCCAAAGAGCAGGCCACAATCCCTTGCCTTCTGGCAGTGCGGCCCGAATATCAATTCTACCAAACTTGAACTGCTTTTTGCCCTTTGTCACCAAACGGGACGAAGTGTAATCGCTTGGCCCGAAATTTTGCTTTTTAGCGGTAATGACCAAGTTTCCATTCACGATGGAAGTATTGTCGTTCCGGTAATACTGCAATTCATTGTTGCCCCATCCGCAATTGCTTGGACATCCATTGCCCGTTTCAAATGTCCATACGGAAGTATTTAAGGTGTCGGCGTTGAATTCATCGGACCATACGAGGTTGTAACCGGGGTAGGTTGTAGGTGTCGTATAGCCACCTGTTGGAATGATCAAACCAACCGTGTTGTCATCGTCGTCTTCGATGGTAATGGTCGCAATATCTTGTGTCAATTTGACATTGATAGGGTTGTATAATTTTATCTGAAACGCTTCTTTGGCTTCCTTGGCTTCATCGGCAACAATCTTGATCTGGATGGTTTTTTGTGTTTCTCCGGCTGCAAAAATCAATTGACCAATGGTCAATACCTGAAAATCACCATCTGCAATCGCAGTTGCGGAAACACCTGCAAACCGGACAACCGCATTGGTTTTGTTGTCTCCGTTGAGCGTGACGGTCAGTTCTACCATTTGGTCAATATCACCCTCCTGAACCGTCAGATCAGATACCGTGATAGTCGGTAAATTTACATTTCCAGGGGTGCCATCATCTTCTTTTATACAGCCAAGGTATATCGTAGAAACAGTGCAAAAGATGAGGAATAATGCAAAAAAATGCGGCTTTTTCATATTTTTCAGTTGTTGATAAGTCGTGAATTCAAGTTTTTTCACTGGAAAACTCTGACATAGTCCACCAGCATTTTTTGAGGCCAAACAGCGGTGTCAACGCCCATTTTACCGCCCCAGTTTCCGCCGGCAGCGATGTTCATCAGCAAGTGAAACGGTTGGTCAAATGGCCAGGCGTCAGGCCCTTCGTGTCGGTTTTGAAAGGTTAAATACCGTTGGCCGTCAAACAAAAAATCCATTTTTTCGGCAGTCCATTCAATGCTATAAAGGTGAAAAGAGGTACTCAGTGTTTTGGATTGTCGGCCTGATGTTACCTGTGTCCCCTGTATGTGGTTAAAAAATTTGGTATGAACCGAGCCAAAAATACTGTCTGGTAAATAGCCAACATTTTCCATGATGTCTATTTCGCCACTTCTTGGCCAACCACCATAAGCCCAATCTGTGGGAAGCATCCAAATAGCGGGCCAAACACCCCGACCACTGGGCAATTTCGCCCGTATTTCTATGCGTCCGTATTTCCAGTCGCCCTTGTGTTTGCTGACAATTCTGGCGGAAGAATAGGCATGGTTACCCATTTTTTCTTGGTGTGCTTCAATCACCAGATGGCCTTCTTCCACCCGAGCATTTTCTGGTCTATGGGCCGTGTAATACTGTAGTTCATTGTTGCCCCATCCGCAATTGGCGGGGCATCCATCGCCCACATCGTAGCCCCATTTGGTGCTGTCAGGCAAGCCAGTGTAGCTGAACTCTTCCGACCAAACCATGTTGTGGAATGCACTTCCAGTTCCGACAGTCTTGGCAGAGAAACAACTGCTTTCAACCAGTAAAGTCAATAATATCAGCCCATGATATGGTGAAAATAATTGTTTCATAGTATCTTAAAATGAATGTTATTGAGGAACAAATTTGAGTTCAAACCAACCTTCTGCCTTGGGCGTTCCGTTTTGTTCTCTTTGACGGCCACGCACCACCAACTCTGTTTGAGTAAGTTTCACGACATCCAGTAAGTTGTCACAATCCCAGACACCCATAAACTGATCGTCGGACAGTACTATTTGGTCGCGCCCGCTAATACCCGTTCCCTCCCGGAATACAAAACTACTTTTCCCTGGATCATACGCTTCTGCTTGATATCCATTCCATGGGTTGACGGAAGCACCGTTGTTTTTATTTTGAAAAACCAGGTTTTCAAAAGTAAAGCAAAAACCATCGTCGTATTGAGGCGCCTGAAGGCCATCAACCGTTGAGGTGAACCACGAATAGTCATCGTACGTAGGTCCCACTTTAACAGCGCCGGCATCGTGTGTGAGTGTCCAGCATTTACCTTGCGGCGTACAGTCGCCTGTCAGCAAAGCCAGTTTTGGACTGCAAACAAGCGGCGCATTGCGCAATACGATTATTTTTTTTGAGGCTGAAGGCGTACCACTGCCATCTGTTTTTGACACAAAAAGCGTGATGGTGTAATCCCCGGCTTTGTTGTAAAATACGGTGTCAATGACTTTGTTGGAGGTGTTGGGACTCCCGCCTGGCAGGTTCCACAAACGCTGAAAATTACCTTCGGATAGATCCTTGATAACGACCCGATTTGAATCCCCTGCGACCATTTCGATGCTAAATACTGGTGTATCCGGTGTTGGGGGCAATTGAAAATCGTCGTCGCGTTCTGGTTTGCAGCCGACGGTTAATAGGCCTAAAAAAGCTATAAAAAGGAGTATTCTGTTCATTTTAATGAATTGAAGGATGCACAAGTGGTTGCGTTCATTGATCCAAGACTTACTCAATAGCCCGGGTTTTGGGATATTGCACCATTTGTCGCCAATATTTGTGATTGTGGAATGGGAAATAATTCATGTGTTCCCGCTACAAATCCGAGGTTACCCAGTACTGTTGCGGCCTGTTTGGTACGCACCAAATCGAAAAACCGGTGCGCTTCCAGTCCGAGTTCTATACGACGTTCGCGATAAATGGCGTCCAACAAGGCTGTCCCAGTGGCTGAAATAGGCGGAATGGCAACACGGGAACGCACCTTGTTGAGCGAAATTTTGGCGGCAGTTTCGTCACCCGTGCGGTAGGCTGCTTCCGCGTGCATCAACAGCACGTCTGAGTAGCGTATCACCCGATCGTTGGAGCCCCCGTTTGGGTTTGGATCGCCAAATGGCGCGTCTTCGCTTCTGTTGTTAAAATATTTTTTGGGGTAATACAGGGAGGGTAAGTCGCCAGTTGCCGCAAGGGTGAATATTCCCCGGTCGCCCATGGCATCTCCCACGCGGAATACGGTAGATTTGAGACGTGGGTCTTCGAAGCCTTCTTTAAAAAATTCGTCCACAAAATTTTGAGTGGGCAGGTTAAATCCATAACCAGCAAATTGGCCCCGGGCACGCTGGAATACATTGGTAAAACTGCCTTCGTTTGAATTGTTTTTACCCCAGTTGCCCCCCGAAGCATTCATATACTGAATTTCAAACACAGATTCCGCATTGTTCTCCCCATATAGGGTGAAGATATCTGCGTAGTTTTCTGTCAATTGATATTCATTGGAAGTGACGATGCTTTCGGCTGTTGTTCTGGCTTCGGCCCATTTTTCCCGCCACAGGTATGTTTTTACAAGAAGGGCCTGGGCGGCACCCTGCGTAATCCGGCCGAGATCGCTTTCCGCGTAAGCACTGCGTTTCCACAAATCGCGGGATGCTTCGGTCAGGTCCTTTTCGATCAAATCCCAAATGGCAGAGGCGGTTGCTCGTGGAATGTTATACTCTGAAGGCGCCAATACGTGGTCGGCAAGTGGTACACCGCCGAACATTATCACCAAATTGTAGTAATTCCAAGCTCGGATAAATTTTGCTTCACCCAAGATACGGGCTTTTAATTTTTCATCCATGACGATGCCCGGAACTTTTTCAAGTACTACATTGGCCCGGTAGATGCCCTCATAGTCAGCACTCCACTCAGATTCCAATAAATCGGTGTTGGTTGGTCCCTTAAAAGTTTCCAACTGCAACAGGGTGTTGACGTCGTTGTCGCCCGAGCCACCTTTTACAGCATCGTCAGACATGATGTCGCCCCAAAACCACCGAAAATGTCCCGATGGTGATATCTGAAATTGAAGGGTTGCGTACACAGCATTTACCCCAGCAACAGCGTCGTCCGCTGTTCTGTAAAAGTTCTCTTCTGTGATGCCAACGATAGGCTTTTTTTCTAAAAAGTCTTTTTGACACGCCGAAAAGGCGATAAAAAAGGACAAACAAATTTTCAATATTGCATTCTTTTTCATGCTGACTTGACTTTTATTCTTTTATCAATAGAATGGTGCGTGGTTGTGCATTGAATATTTTCAACCAATAGATTCCCGCTGGAATATTCGTAAAATCTTGATTTTGCAGGTCATTGCCGGCGAAAAACAGTGTTCCTGATGTATTTAGCAGCTCAAAATACGCTTCCTCCGTGTTTTGTTCTAGGTAAATATGCGATGAAAAGGGATTGGGAAATACGCGGCCAATGGTTGGTTGCTTCGGTGCTGTCGCACCAACGATATTCCCGGTCTCCGGCCCGCGTACACACAGGAGGTTGATAGATTTTGATTTCACATCGTGGGTTGTGATACCAAATCTGGTATCCAAATACCAAGCTTGAACTGTTTGGTTGGGAAGGCTGGTGGAAGACCAGTATTTTTTCAGTCCAATGGCGCTGAAAAACAAGGTGTTTATGGACGGATTGACCAAGTTTTCATCATTTAGGGACTGTAGCTCTTTGATATTGGGCAGCCGCCAGTCACTTTTACCTGCCAGTGACAAATTTTCTGCATATTGCAGTGATTGTTCCCAAGTTAGGGTGTCGTTGAGTGGCACCTTTTGCCAGACCAACCCAGTCAATTGATCTGTGATGGTATTATTTCCATGGTCTATAAAATGGGGTATAGCAGCGGTTGGTGCATAAATGTCCCGCACAGCCCTTACGTGAAACCTTTTTGTTCCACCTGCACTGATTGTTTCTAATTTTTGGTGGTTCCCGATTCCCCCTCCGGCGTTGGTAACCCATATTTTGGTGTTGTCATTGGCCTGGCGGTTGCTTGTCCACCAATATTCGGCATTGGTAGGAGCGAAAACGGTCAAATTCAAGGCTGGATTGGAATAATTATGGTTTAAAATACAGAAAGCTTCGTGCGCATTGGGTAGCCGCCAATCGGAATAGCCGCCCAGTGTGAGGGTATCGCAATAGTTGAGCGCATTTTCGATGGTCATTTCACCACCATCGGTTTGCTGCCACATCAGTCCGGTGACAGTATCTGTCACGCTTCCGTTGCCATTGATAAGGAAGTAGGGTGTAAAGATGTTGTAGTCAGCGTCTTCACCTTGGGAAGCGGTGAAATTGCTTGTTTGGCCGGTATCAGGCAATCTAAGCATGGTTTTGACCACGTTTTGACCAAAAGTCAAAACGGATGGCAAACAAAACAATGCAAAAGAGAGGATAGTTTTTTTCATGCGAATTTGTGGCCTACTACAGCACGATGATTTTTTTCGTTACCAATTGATTCGACAGTTGAATTTTTACAAAATACGGCCCTTTTGCCAAGTGGTTTATGTCCAATTTTGGTGTGTAATGATCTGTTTGATACACCTTTTTGCCTTTTAAATTATACAAGGATATTGCTAGAATATCATTTGGCAGCACGGCGTCTGATAACTGTATAGAAATTCCGTCATTGGCCGGATTGGGAAACACCAAGAGTTGGCTATCATCTACTTCAGCATCGAATGTAGCCGTGGGCACATCGCATTGGGCAAAGCCATTGTATATTTGGGTGGTGGTACCCCCGGGGTTCACAAAATTGAAGGTGTAAACCCCGGCTTGTGTCCAACTGTATTGCAGTGTGTACGTTTGGCCTGATTTCGTGTAGGTAAGGGTGTATCCGAAAGGCCCGTTTGACTGGCAATCGGTGATGACAGCTCCCTGCAACGGTGTTCCCGCTGGCCTTATTGGATTCGCATGCGCCTGTGGGATTATCTGTAAGGTATTGTCTTCTGTTACTTTTCCAACCATGTTCCCAATCATGTAGGGTGCCGTGCTTGTCCCGTGGTAGTGATAGACGCCATCGTCGCCATAGTGGCCGTGGTTGGCATCCAGTGCGATCATAGTTGCTCCATCAGGTTCCAGGCTGCCATACACAGCGAATCCATCCAGTGCAAAAGCGATGGGCAATATGGCGGGGGTTACATCGTCCAAAAATAACGGCGCAGTATGATAGTGATAATCATCTGCTCGGCCACAGTGCCCGCCATAATTGTCCAATTGGCCGTCCAAAAGTGCATCAACACCGGTATTGGTAAAGGGGTTGAAGATGGGAACGCCGTTTGCCGCAATTGCAATGGCCCCGCGGAGGAAGTGTTGGGGGCTGACAGGCACTGGTGTTGCGGCGATCATGGGGTTGAGCGGTATTGGCCAAGCATTGTTGCCAATATAACACTGTGGGATGGGCACTTGTTGCTGCCAACCGGTAATCCCCGTCATCATTTGATGGCTGGGAATCCCCTTGGATTCAACATAAAAATAGGTGTCGTCCCAAAAGGTATGCACCTTCGGTTTAAAGGGCTCAAAAGCAGCATCAACAAACGCTGGATCCGTCACCACCAATGCCTGTTGAATGTCTGTTTTGAAGCTGTACAAGGCAGAGACAAGCAACAAACTGATTGCTACGAGCAGGTGTTTTTGTTGGCGCTTGGCGATCAACCAATAAAAGGCCAAAGACACAATTACCATGAAAAATCCTAAAAACCAACTTTCTCCAATTGCTGTAGGCAACCCAACGCCTTGCTTGACCAGTTGCTGAATGCTGTTAGGATTATTCAGTTGCTCGAGTTTTGCAACATTTTCACGCACAATAGCCTGGTCTTGCGTGGAAAAAGCAGCGATGGGGTATTGCGCAATCTTGTGGGCAGGATCTTCTAAAAAAACATTTCCATTCTTAAACATTAGGAAGGAAGCTTCTATGGTTTGGTTTTCCTTGGCTATGTTCCAATGTTTGAGGGGGACACGATCCTGGCTGAATCCGTGGGCAAAGCCTATTTGGCAGAACAAGCAACAGAAAACGGGCAGAAATATTTTCATGACAAAAGTAGGATTTAGACTTTCATGAACCAATGTGTGGCAAACAGCCAATTTTTCCTGGGTCAATGGAAGCAGGAAAGCACATTTTTCATTTAAAAAGTAAGGCTTACCCCTCCCATGATTGTTCTTGCTTGCGGATAGAAACCCCGGTCAATACCAACTTCTAGGCTGCCACCAATATTACCGATTTCAGGATCGAGGCCGGAGTACTTGGTTAGCGTAAGTAGGTTTTGAGCAGTCACATAGATTTTCATTTTCTCAAAATGGGCTTTTTTAAGCCATTTTGAAGGTAAATTATAGCCCAGTTGAACAGTTTTTAGGCGCAAATACGACCCGTCTTCGACAAAACGGTCAGACACTCGGGCATTCTGATTGGGATCTGTCAGGCTGACGCGTGGCTCCGAATTGGACGTTCCCGGACCTGTCCATCGCGCAAGTGCAGCAGCAGGCCGATTGACGTAGGTGAAATCATAGCGAATGGTATTGAGGTAAATGTCATTGCCTTGTGATCCTTGTAGGAAGATATTCAATTCCAGTCCTTTCCACTCAAAATCGGTGTTGAATCCGTACGTGAACCGGGGTGTAGGGTTTCCAATGTACGTACGGTCGTTGGCATCAATGGTACCGTTGCCGTCAATATCTTTAAAGCGAATGTCACCGGGTACTGTTTCATTGCTTTGAAAGGCTGCCGACGCCACTTCTTCCGGTGTTTGAAATATTCCGTCTGTTACATACCCGAAGAAAGATGCAACGGGTTGTCCAACGTCTGTTTTGGAGGCATTGGCATTCGCAGATTGTACATAGCCGGAATACACAGGTTCACCGCCCCGTCCCAAACTGGTGACCGTACTTTTTACAAAGGCAATGTTACCGCCAATGGTGAAATGCACGGGGTGGTCAAAATTTCTGTAATTGAGGGAAAGTTCAAGCCCACGATTCTCTGCCGTTGCAACGTTTTGAATGGGTGCAGCAGTACCTGCCACCAGAGGAATGGGGGCAGCGTACAGCATATCAGATGTTTTTTTGATGTAGTAATCAGTGGTAAAATTGAAGCGGCCATCGAGCAATTCCATGTCCAGGCCGATATCTGTCTGGGTACTGGTTTCCCATTTCAAATCTGGGTTGGCTGCGCTGAGGGCTACACTGCCGTTTGTAATGTTTTCGTTGGGACCAAACGTATAGTTTTGCCCATTGTACACCACGGTGGTGAAACTGTAGTCGCCGATTTTATCATTGCCATTTTGGCCCCAACTGGCGCGTAATTTGAAAAAATTGATGGCTTTAACCTTCCAAAAATCTTCATGACTGGCGATCCAGCCTGCTGAAAAGGAGGGAAAGTAGCCGAAACGGTTGTTTTTTCCGAAACGGGAGGAGCCGTCGGCACGGAAAGTAGCGGAAAGTAAGTAGGTGTTTTTTAGTTCATAATTGGCTTTTCCAAACCAGGAGAGCAGCGAGGATTCACTGGCGTACTGGTAGGCACTTTGGGATGCAATAGGATCAATGGTGTTGGAGATATAGGCATCTTTAGGATCATTCGATGGCAAGTTGGTGTTGGCTCCGCCGTTTGCGTCAAATCGGTTGTTGAGGGCTGTTGTGCCGGCAATGAGGGTAAGGGCGTTGTTGTCGTTGAATTTTTTATCCCAGGTAAGTACATTCTCCATCTGCCAGTTTCGCCAGTTGTTGTTGGCTACGCCCACACTGTTGACAAGGTTTTTTTCTGCTGCGGGGGCTTCACTGAGCGAGGCAATGTTGCTTAGGTCAAAACGTGGATTGAAATTACGCTGCACCGCGAAGGTGGCATCCAAACTGTACGCGCTGTGAAAAGTCAAGTTTTTCGCCAATTTTATATCTGCGTAAACGCTTCCTACCAAACGGTTACTACGCCAGGTACTGTGGGTTTGTTCAATGCCATTGACTGGGTTTGCGATGTCGGTACTGGTATAATTTGAATAGGCAAAGGTGCCGTCGGCTTTGCGAACGGGCGTGATGGGGTCCATATTCAGGGCCCGGATGATGGGGGAGTTGTACTGATTGTTTTCCGAAAGGCCTTGGCGTTCAAGCCAAGTAAAGCCGAGGTTGTTGCCGATGGTCAACCAAGGTTTCAGATCGTGTGTGCCATTAAGTCGTACGGTGGCGCGTTGAAAATTGGCTTTATCCCCACCCACAATGCCATCCTGGGTAAAATAATTACCAGAAAGCGTGTAGGCTGAATGTTCACCGCCGCCCGTAAAGGTGAGCTGATGACTTGCAATGGGCGCGTGCTGAAATATGGCTTCTTGCCAGTCTGTTCCTGCTCCCAGGTATTCAGGATTGGCAAATTCAGGCAATGGTGTTTTCCCAGCTGCCAGGTAAGCTTCGTTTTGCAGCACGGCATACTCGCGGGCATCTAGCAGGTCAAGAAGTCTGCCCGGGCGTTGAATACCGAAGTAAGCATCATAACTGATTTTGCCGGATTGATTGCGCTTGCCGCCTTTGGTGGTGATTAGGACCACCCCGTTTGCACCGCGGGATCCGTAAATAGCCGACGAAGCGGCATCTTTCAACACGTTGATGGTTTCAATGTCATTGGGATTGAGAAAATCCAGGCCATCCACCGGAATACCATCCACAATATACAATGGATCGCTGTTGTTGATGGTTCCGACACCTCTAACTCTCACTGTTAGACCGCTGCCGGGCGACCCCGAAACTTGCGCAACTTGTACCCCGGCTGTACGGCCTTGCAGGGCTTGTTCTACCCGCAAAATGGGGCGTTCAGCAATTTCAGCTGCAGCAACCGTAGAAACACTACCACTGATACTCGATCTTTTTTGGCTGCCATAACCCGTAACCACCACTTCACTGAGCTGTGACGCGTTTTCCAACAGTATTACATCAATTTTTCTGCGGTTACCCACCTCAATTGATTGAGTGGTAAATCCGGTGTAGGAAAAAACCAATACTGTCTGCTCATTTGGGACCTTGATGCTAAAGTTGCCATCAATATCGGTGACAGTACCTGAATTTGTTCCCTTCAAAATGATGGAAACACCAATGGCAGGTTCGCCGCTCGCATCAAGCGACACGGTGCCTACGACGTTGACTTGTGCGTGAAGGGTGATAAACAAGGTTAAAAACAGCGTAGAAAATAGAAATCGCATGGTGTGATGTTTGACATTCTAAAGAATAAAGGCAACTGGTTAGGCGGTCGTGTCTGAGACAAAAAAGAGGCCATTTTTTGCCAGACGAAGTGGATTTTACAGGCTGTAGCAGCGCTACGGTCAAAAAAATCTGCTAAGTATAGCGAAATTGGGCCATTTTGAGCCAGACAGCCTACCACCTAACCAGTTACGAATAAAGACTGCTTCGAACGGCCCGACACAAGTCCACGAAATATGGAATATCTTCAGGCCATTCGAAGCAAACAGCGACTATTGAACAATAGATTACTTCACCAATTTACGGGTAAAAAACCGATTGCCCTCTTGTACCGTCACAAAATACAAACCATCTTTCAAGCCTGACGTTTCCAGTGTGTACGAAACGACAGCATTTGAAACGGTCCACTGTTTTACAATTTGGCCAACTGTATTCGTGAGTGTGATCATTCGGTCCTCCACCATGGTATTTCCAAACGCTAACACCGTTGAACCAAGTTGGGTAGGATTGCCTAAAAGACTGAAGACTTGTGAATCTTCAACTGGCGCAAAGGTAGCGGTTACACAATCCGTGTTGTTTGAGCAAGTACCGAAACAAGTAGCAATGGTCGTATTAGATTGTACCGCTGGCAAAAATCGGTCGTTGTAATTGTTGGCATCGCCACAAGGTAGCCCGGCAAGATTTTCTTTGCAACTGTAATCGGGGCATGGACCGTTGGCAAAGGTGTAATGAGAAGAGAATCCTTTTTTTCGGGGTACTACCACTTCATAAACGCCATCAGCGTTGTTGTCCTGCATTTTGTAGTTACCGCCTGGCACATCAAAGTTGCCACCGCCAGCAAGCCAAACGCCCTCCGGATTGGGTACATTGCCGTTCATACCAAGTTTGAAGGTCAATTTCACCTCCTCACCACAGGCATAACAACTGTTGAAACAGAACGTTGGCAGTGCAGCATCAGCACTCACCAACAAAAGTCGGTTGACAAACTGCCCCGAAGGATCCCGTTTGGTGCACTCTTCAGTCCCGATAAACATTTCCTGGGCAGCCCAATTGTCTAGGGTAATTTTGTATTCGTAGGACCCATTGGGTACCACGATACTGCCCTCCCAAATACCATCAAAGTTGGCATCGCTGAGTGGATTGGCATCGCCTGACCAGTTGTTGAAGGAACCACTGACGTACACTTTGTCAAAATTCGGAGCGTAATTGTTCATGTCAACTTTAAAATCAACCGTCCTAATTTGTGGTGCACCACTACTTTTTACCACAATGTTGTCGAAATACGACGTAACGTCTGTTCCGGTGCCGGAATTTCCGAAATCGTAAAACAAAACAATGCGCGTATAGGCCCCGGAGGCAGCTTCAAATGGCGGTTCCAGTGATGGCAAACTGGAATCAAAACACAACTCTTCCCATTCGCCAGTCTTGGTATTGGACAGCTTCTGGATCCAGTTTGGTTTACCTGACAGTGAGCCTTCCAGTTTCAAGGCTAAGTTACCGATGTGGTCCATGTGTACTTGAACACAAACCTGACCACCGCTGCCGAAATCGACAGGGGCTGTTGGGTTTGGATTTGAAAATGCGCCGGCCCATACTTCTGACACGCCTGGCTTGACATACTGAACCACCTTCGCGCTGGTGTTGGCGCCTGTTGGGTTGGGGTTGTTAATAATTTGAGTCAGCGTACCATCCTGCGCACTGCCAAAATATTGAAAGTCTGTTCCCGTGGCGGGTGTTTCAAAATCCAGAATGGATGTGGTTACTGAACTGTTTGGCTGTGTCGTAATATCGTCAAAGTAGTACGTTTTTTCTGTTCCAGTTCCAGCGGTGCCAAAATCAAAAAACAGCGTAACGCGTGCATAAATATGACCGACAGCGGTAGTGAAAGGTGCTTCAATGGATGGAATACTGGCATCAAATGTCAATTCTTCCCATTCATTTACCTTGGTATTGGCGACCGTGGTTACCCAGTTGTCGCCGCCATTGATGGCGCCTTCCAGTTTTAATGTCACTGAACCGATGTGATCCATGTGTACTTTAATCGAAACTTTTCCGTTTCCGGCCATGTCAACAACAGCCGTGGGATTGGGATTTGAAAAACAGCCTGCCCATACTTCAGCGACGGCTGGTTTGATGTACTTGCCCACTTTACTACTGGTGTTGATACCAGTGGGGTTGGGATTGGCAATTACTTCATTGGTGGTACCATCCAAGCTACTCCCAAAATATTGGAAAACAGTACTGGTGGCTGGAGATTCAAAGTCAAGTACTGTCGTTTGTGCAAAAGAGTGTACTACGGCAAATACCAAGAGGATGAAAGAGGATAACAGATGTTTCATGTTCAATACAATTTTTATTTTTAAAATAAAATTTCAAAAATTACCTTTTTAGACGCTCAAAGGTGCTGTTAAAACGCGTTCCTTGTATATAATATCACCACAGTTCCACTACGGCAAACTATTTTTTCAGTACTTCAACACCACTCAAACTACTTTTTTACTACTCAAAAACACATTGTATATTCGCGTCGATATATTTCGCTTCATGATCATGTCCAAATGAACAATCGAAAAAAAAAATCATACATTAGGTTATTTGTTGCGATGCTTGCTTGTTTTCACGTGGGTGAATTGGTGGCTCAAGGCATAAATCTAGGTATTCCACCTGTTTGGAATTATTCGAAAAAAAAGTACCAAGCGGGTACACAAAATTGGGATGCTGCGCAAGACAGTCGAGGGGTGTTGTATTTTGCCAACAATGAGGGGCTCTTACAATATGATGGCAATACTTGGAAATGTTATCCGGTTGCCAATAACACGGTCGTTCGATCGGTGTCCATTGACCCTTTGGGCAGAATTTTTGTCGGAGCCCAAAGCGAACTGGGGTATTTTCTTCCAGATGAGCGAGGGGTGCTTCAATACCACTCTTTGTTGGGCTTGCTGCCGGTTGATAAACGCAATTTTGAAGATGTCTGGGATGTACAGTTTGAGGGTGGTGATGTTTTTTTTCGAACCAATCGTGTCGTATTCCAGTATTCAGGTGTCGGCATGCAGGTACATGAGCCTGGCGGAGATTTGACTGCTATGTTTGCCACATCGCGCGGTTTGTTTTTGCAGCAAAATTTCTCCAATCTGTTGCGCTTTGAGGGAGGCGCTTTCAGAACGGCTTTGCAACTGCCTCAGTTGAAGAGTGCGCTCACGGGTTCTGTTGGCTGGCTGGGGGATTCTATTCTTTTTACGTCCCTCAAAAACGGTTTTTTTTACTTGTCGGGCAATACTTCTGGACTTTGGAAAACCCCACAAGATGTACTTTTTCACGAAAAAAGAATTTATTCCGCCGCCCTTTTACCCAACCACCAATTGGCATTGGGTACTTCGCTGAATGGGGTAATCGTATTGGACCAATCACGTCGGATAGCCCACCATCTCACCCAAAAAAGTGGGCTTCAGAACAACAATATTTTGTGCACCTTCGCTGACGGCGCCGGAAATTTATGGCTTGGCCTCGACAGTGGTATCGACTGTGTGGTGTTGGATGCTCCTTTCAGCAGTGTCATTCCGGATGGAGAATTACAGGGTACCGGCTACTCTGCTGCTGTTTTTAAGGGCCAGCTTTATTTAGGGGTGTCCAACGGGGTTTATCAGGCGCCGTGGAAACCATTTTATGATTCAGATAACAATCCAATTTTTCACAAGCTGAAGGCGACGGACGGTCAAGTTTGGGATCTGCAAGTGTTGGATGATATCTTATTATTGGGCCATCATGAAGGGGCGTTTTCGATCAACGAAACGGGAAACCAACTGCTATCAGCAGAGCCTGGAGCTTGGACTTTTGTGCGATTAACCGACGGTTATCTCTTGGGCGGGACGTATAACGGACTGGTGTTGTACAAAAAATCAGGTGGAAAATGGGTTTTTGACCAAAAACTAAGTGGGCTCAACGAGTCATGTCGAATCATGGTAAAGGACCCCGATGGTTCGGTGTGGGTGGCACATCCTTACCGTGGACTTTATCGGATAGAATGGTCACAGGCACAAAAAACCGGACTAAAGGCGACCTTTTACAATGCCCAGAATGGGCTCCCTTCGGATCTCAATAACTTGGTCTTTGAAATTGCTGGAAAGGTGGTGATCACAACGGAAAAAGGGGTGATGCGCTTCGACAGTAAACGATCAATATTCGTTCCGGATGCTGATTTTAACCGTCTTTTTGGTGAAATTGGCCGTATTCGCCACCTTCAGGAAGATAAGGCCGGGAATATTTGGTATGTGGCAGAAAAGGAGGTCGGGGTGCTTCAGGTTCATGATTTTGGCTTGTCCAAAGAAGTCCAGAAACGTGTTTATCCTGAACTTGCAGAAAAATTGGTCGGTGGGTTTGAGTTCATTTATCCAATTGACGAACAAAATATCTTATTCGGGGCTGAACAAGGATTCATGGTTTTCAACGCAGCCGCAACATCGCCAACGGACACGGTATTAAAGGTCGTTTTGAACAATGTAACAGCCAGCGGTACGCGTGATTCTATGTTGTTTGGTGGCTGGTTTGTACATGGAAGTGATTTGTCGATGCAACAAAACAAAGACGATATCCCCCAATTGGATGCGGGTATGAACAACCTGCGGTGCTCGTTTTCAGCGACCGATTACAAATCGCCAGACTTTTTACAATATAGGGTAAAACTGGAGGGGTTAGACCGAGATTGGTCGGATTGGACCAGTGAAACTGTCCGGATTTTTACCAACCTGAGTCCCGGTCAATACTCGTTTCAAGTGCAAGCTCGTCGTAAAGACGGACTCGAAAGCAAGATAGCTTCTTTCTCGTTTGTTGTTTGTCCGCCATGGTATAAAAGTGTACTCGCTTTGATATTGTATGCGCTAGTTTTTGTCGGCTTTTTTGCCGGTTTTTTACTGCGACAACAACAAAAATTTGAAAGTGAAAAAGAAAAACTTACCAAAGTTCACCAGCAAGCGGTAGCACAACAACAGCGAGAGGTGGAGCAATCAAAGGCGGCAGTAACAGAAATTCAAAACGAAAAATTGGAAGCAGAAATTCGTTACAACAACCAAGAATTGGCCATGGCTACCATGCACCTGGTGCAAAAAGGTGAAATACTCCTTACGGTACAAGAAAACCTCAATAAAATATTCGAAAAGTCTGCTGACACAGCTGTAAAAAAAGAAATCCAACAATTGCTCAACTTACTCAATTTTGACACGCAATTGGACGAGGATTGGCAGCAGTTTGCTTTCCATTTTGATCAGGTGCACGTTGATTTTCTAAAAAGGCTCCGAGAACAATACACCCAATTGGGTATCAACGATCAGAAATTATGCGCGTATCTGCGCATGAACCTGACCACCAAAGAAATTGCTCCGCTGATGAATATTTCCGTCCGGGGAGTCGAGGCAAGCAGGTATCGCCTGCGAAAAAAGCTCGATCTCCCCAACGACGCCAATCTGACAGATTTTATGATGCGGATATAAAAAAAGAAGTAACTGATTGGCGTGGTCGCGTCTGAG
>CAIZLM010000290.1 GCA_903933805.1 uncultured Bacteroidota bacterium
GTCATCCTGAGCCCTTTTTATGCCCATTACAACGCCAAGCCACAACCACACACCCTGCGGGCATAAAAAGGTTGAAGGATCTAGCCGAGCTTTTACGCAATCCAAAAAGCCAAGCGTGATGACCAACCGCTTGCTGCTTGGTATCTCTTTTTGCTTGACCAAAGGGCATCACGTCGGTACTAGATCCTTCGCCCTTTTTATACCCGTTTCAACGCCAAGCCACAACCCCGCACCCAGCAGGGGATAAAAAATGACTCAGGATGACACGCGTTTTTTTCAATCAATCGCCGCTTAAAATCTCGAAAATGAAAGCCCGATTCAGGATGATTTCGATAAGTCAACTCATGCTTCTGACCGTAACGCTCAACATTCAAATAGTTGTACCGGCCCTCGTAGGGTCAGGAACAAACCCAGGGCGTAATAAAAAAAATATCGTTAACATTTGTTTATGTCCGGCAATTATTAGATTATTGCACCTGTGACTGTTTCGACGCTCATGGACAGCAGTTGGTTTTTGTTTCGCACCACAAACCTAAACTTTTGCCCTATTTTATAAAGTACCTGTTTAAGTGGTACGCTGTCTGGTCCAAAAAGGCACATTTTCCGCCATTTTGCGCAGATTTTTTTCACCGTAGCGAGACCAAGGCCTACAAAAATCAGCTTCGTCTGACAAAAAATGGCCACTTTTTTTCTCCGACGCGACCAAGCTAACCAGTTACTTTATGAATATGTTTTCAAATCGGTAGAGCCTATTGCTTGACGGACCATTGCTTTTTTATAAAAACAGCACAAAATGAACCCAAAAATTAGCTTTTCCTTTGTTTCCATCATCGCATTGATACTGTTTCAGGTAATTGCTTTTGCTCAACCCTCGGCCAAAGAAATAAACAATAACATCGACAAAATTGAGTCGTATCTGTTTCAAAACCCTACGCAGGGTAAAGCAGATTTGTTGTTATTGCTCGAAAAAAATCCGTCGGTTCCAGACAGTATCAAGGGACATATTTACCTTAAACTGGCCACGGCTTTTGGGATGCTGAACCAGCTCGATTCGGGGCTATGGGCTGCCAATCATTCGATTGATTTTTTTAACCATGAGATGGGAAGGGTACGTGCACTTAAAATCAATGCCATCCTTTATCGTATCAAAGGGGAATACCAGCTTGCAGAAGCTGCCCTCAAAGAAGGCCTTTCGCTGAACGACAGCATCTGGAAAAACCAGCCGCTCAAAGCCACGCTCCTGCAGGAATATGCGAGCCTGAACAATGACCAAAACAAATTTTACAGTGCCACACAGCTTTATCTGAAAGCGCTTGAAACGGTGAATGCTCCCGATTACAAGGATCCGGATTTGACAAACAACCGGTTGACAATTCAGGTTAACCTGGCAGAAGCCTATTCGCAGTCGGGTAACCATGATTTTGCGATACGCTTGTTTAATGAAGTTTTTCCAAAACTAGATTCCATCCAGGATTATGATTTATATATCCGATCAGGGTATCGTTTGGCGGATTCTTATATTAAAACCAATCAATGCGCTTCAGCAGAAAAACTGGCCAATAAACTCCTGGCAATGACTGAAGCGCTAAAAAATGCGGAGCTGAAATCCTATATTATTCTGATACTGGGGATGTCCCGCTCTCACCAGGAAAAGTACGGGGAGGCCATCCCCTATTACCGTCAGAGCTTTGAGTTGATGGAAAAAAATCAATCTGCTTTCATTCTTGAATGCGCCATTCCTTACCTGACTGCGCTGAAAAACACCAATGGCTATGAAGAAGCCCACAAGATCTTTAACAGTCCGTCAGTACAAACCGCATTGACGTCGGCCATGAAATCAAGCTTGCTGAACTTCAAAAAAGTTGCCGTGAATTTTATCTGGAATGAAATGTCACCAACTCAGCTTCATGCTTATTATCAAGATATTTTGAAACTGTCGGACACGGTAAACATTGAAGGCCAAAAGCAGCAGGCCCTAGAACTGCAAGCCAAATATCAGTTTGAGGAACAGGAGAAAAACACCAAGTCGCTGATCAGAGAAAATGAATTGTTGCGCAGTAGAGAGGATTATAAACGCAAACAGATTTATCTGGTCATCATCATTGCGTCTTTATTGATAATAACCTTTCTTTTATCAGCGCTGAGGATTCGTCAGCGTTCCCTAATTCAAGCCAAGGAACTGGAAGTGAAGAAAAAGGAAGTTGAGATTCATAAGCAACAAACAGAATGGGCTGTACAAGAAAAGAATTACCGCGGCCAGCTGCTGGAACAGCAAAAAATCGTGCTGACGCAAACCCTTGCCGATTCGGAAAAGTTGAAAGAAAAAATGAACCAGTTGGTGGAAGAACAGGCCATTGAGCGCAGAAAAGAATTGTTGGAACAATTTGAGACAACCAAAGATGAAAAGCCAGGCGTGAGTAATTTGCTTATGCTATTCAACAACATCAATCCTACGTTTAATTCTGAACTTATTAAATTGCATCCTAAATTATCACAATCCGATTTGCAGTTTTGCAGCCTATATCGGATGAACATTTCGACAAAAGACATCGCTGCTCTTTTGCAGATCGAGCCTCGCAGCATTTATGCCAAAAAATACCGAATCATGGAAAAGATGGGATTAGGACTGGAAGATGATTTTGATAAGGTAATTTTTAATGAGTCTTGATGTGGGCAGCGAACGTTTTTAGGAACTGTTATTTGGTATTATCTGAACAACCCCAGCTTTTACATCAACCAAAAAACTAAGCCCAAGCAACGATCACTTGCTGATTGGCATCCTTTTTCCCAAAAAAAACAGCGCGATCAGCGCAAGCCGACCGAGATGTTTTTTTAGCCAAATCTGGGGCGCCCCGGCTTTCCGAGGCACCCCAAATCATATCAATGCTACTTCATCTGTATCATTTTCTTCGTCGCCGAAGCCGTCGCTGTCTCCAGCGTGTAGTACAGCACACCACTTGTTTTCAACAATGACCGGTCCAACACCATCGCGTTGTAACCCTTGGCATAATCGCCTTGCTGGGTAAACACCACGCGGCCAGCCGCATCATACACCGTCAACGTGGCCGAAGCAGCAGCCGGCAACTGGAAGCCGATCACCGTTTTATCTTCAAATGGGTTCGGTTCGTTTTGGTACAGTTCAAAACCTACACCTTCCGTGGCCGTTTCTCCGCGCTGCTGGGCCTCCGTCACCGGCGTGTACGCCAACGTTACCCGCTCCGAGCGGTAATCCGTGTGCCAAGCCGAGGCCTCCATGTCTTTCTGACTGATGGACAACACATCGCCCAACGAATACCCACCCTGCAATACCCGAAAACGCAACTTGAACAGCTCCGGATTACCCAC
>CAIZLM010000291.1 GCA_903933805.1 uncultured Bacteroidota bacterium
GCTCTCCACGGCAAAAACATTTTGTACCGGCTCAACCCCCCTCAACCAACCGCGTTGCAAATTAAAATCAACCGGTGTATAGCCGGTTTTGACGTTCGGAATCCCATACCAAAAATCTTTGTCGGCGCCCCCCAGATTTTCGGCAGGGATTTTATCGGCGCTTTTTCCGTCGGTCATCCACTCGATGGGGGTACCCAAGACGTGGTGCTCCCAAGCCTGTAATTGCCCCGATTGGTCCCATTTTGCCTGTAACCGGTGAAAACTAGCCGGACGGTAGTTGTCAAATCGAAGGTCGTCTGACCGATCCCAAATGACTTTTACCGGCTTATCCAGTTGCTGGGCAATTTTTACCGCTTCAATGGCAAAATCAAACTGTAAACGACGGCCAAAACCGCCACCCATCAAGGTGAGATTGACCTTGATATTTTCCTTTTTAAGTGCGCATTTTTCGGCAATATCCCGTACTGCCCAGTCGGGAAGTTGTAGGCCACCCCAAAGTTCGCAACGTTCCCCCGCCACTTCAGCGATGAAATTCATGGGTTCCATGGTGGCGTGTGCCAGAAACGGCGCAGCATACTCCGCGTGGAATGTTTTTGATTGGGAAGCGGTCACGGCGTCCACATTTCCAACCGTGTGCACTATTCTAGCAGGCTTGGCAGGCGCCAAGCTGGCGAAGGTTTTAAACAAGTCGTCCGTGTTTTCCCGGTTTTTCTCCCCCTCATCCCACTGAATTTCGAGCAATTTTCGCCCTTTCATAGCAGCCCAAACATTGGTTGCCACCACGGCAACCCCGGGGCGAACGTTCATGGGTTTACCGGTACCTAAAAAAGAAACCACTTTCACGACACCCGGTACAGACCGTGCTGCTGCATCGTTTACCGCCACCAAAGAACCGCCCAAAACAGGGCAACGCTCGACCACCGCGTACAACATCCCCGGCACTTTCACGTCGATACCGTATTGCGTTTGGCCGGTAAGTATGTCTTTCAGATTTTTTTTGCGCTGTTCCTTTCCGATGATTTTAAAGTCCCGGATATTTTTCAGGGTCACCTCGGTTGGGATGGGCAGTGCGGCGGCATCACAGGCCAATGCTCCATACGACAGTGATTTGCCGGTAACAGCCTGCACAATAGCGCCATTTTCAGCTTTACAGAGGCCCTCGTTGACGCCCCATTTTTGGGCCGCCGCCGTCACGAGCATGGTTTTGGCAATAGCGCCCGCCTTTCGGAGTTCGTCCCACGAACCCGTCACGCTTTGGCTGCCGCCGGTATCGTGTGCGCCCTCCGCCAAGGAGCCAAACGGCGCAATTTCAGTTTTTATTTTGGCAAAATCAACCTCTAATTCCTCCGCAACAATCATGGGCAAGGATGTATTTACCCCCTGTCCCATCTCCTGCTTGCCGACAAAGATGGTCACCAGGCCGGACGTATCAATGCGCAAAAACGCATTGGGCTGGAAAAACTCACAGGAAGTTGCTGCTGCGAGGGTTGAATACCCCGGCAGCGTAAATCCAAGGACCAAGCCTCCCGTTCCGAGGCTGGTGATTTTGAGGAAATGGCGGCGATGAATGGCTACTTTTTTCACGGCATGTTTTATTGGTTCATGGCGTCGATGGCCATCAAGGCTGCCTGCCGAATTCGGTGATAGGTGCCACACCGACACAATACTTGACTCATGGCTGCACTGAGTTCGGCTTCAGAAGGTTTTGGATGACGGTTGATGAGCCCGGCCAAGGTCATCATTTGACCCGATTGACAGTAACCACATTGGGGTACGCCGACTGCTTCCCAAGCTTTTTGAATGGGGTGCGCGCCATCTGGAGATAGGCCTTCGATGGTTGTAATGGCACTACCCACGGCATTCTGTACCGGAAGCACACAAGACCGCACGGCGTCGCCATCGACTAAAACAGTACACGCACCACAGGAAGCTACACCGCACCCGAATTTAGTACCCGTCAGGTCGAGGATATCCCGGAGCACCCACAACAGCGGCATGTCAGGTTCGGACTCGACATTGTGCGTATGACCATTAATTTGTAGGGAAAAAAGCGACATAGCAATTGAAATAAAATAGGGCCAAGGAGGGCGGGTGTGACTACTTCAATTGCAATGCCTGTCCGGATTCGCCCCAGAAGTTCAGGCCACGTTGGAGGTGGTATATCCTCAAAAAACCGAGGCGCTTCATCTCTTCGGCTACCTTAAAACTTTTTTCGCCGGATTGGCAATACACCGCATACTCCTGGTTGCGGCCAAAGGAAGCGACGCGCGCGTCAAAATCTTTGTCGGCAGGATCCATGTTGACGGAGCGCCAAACGTGACCGGTTTTGAAGAGTGCCTCACTCCGTAAATCCAGAATGGGCATATTGGGTTTTGCTTTTAGCACGGCAGCAAAATCTTTGGCGCCGAGAGATACCAAAACGGTATCCATGAATACATAGGGCAACCCGGCAGGCTTTGTCGTGTCGGAAACTCCTGCCGCACCAGCATCGGGGTTGGTGGCGGAGTCAGTGGAAGGGTTGTTTTTGCAAGAGACTGCTGCGAGTAGCAGCACGATTGTCAGAAAACGCATGAGAGTATTTTTTGCAAAGATACCAACCCAATCCATTCGGCAGCCAGAAAATCAAAGGGTATTATTCCTTCTTTTTGTATATTTTGAGTTGCAGGGACTCGAGCGCCATGTCCCAGAGTGCTTCGTAGGGCACAATTTCTATTTCATGCGACTGGCTATCGGCGCCAATTTCGTGTGATTGCAGTGTTTTAAGGTAGCGCTCCGCTTTGCGAGCGGTGGCTTCGCGGTGGAAGTTGGCAATGGGTATTTGCAGCAACATTTTGATAAAACAATTGCTTCGGAAAGTATCCGTTTCCTTGAGGTAGCGGCCACAGTATTTGTCAATACCTTCGATCCTGTCCACGGATTTTTTATAATCCCGATCGGCAATGGCGTAAAGAATCTGAATGATGAGGATACTGATATTCATTCCCCGTTTGTCTTTGTTGAAAAGGGAAATATCATTGATAAACTTACTCATTTTGAACTTCTTCGATTTCTCGCTGAGCACCGCTTCCGGAATCTTCTCAACCCTGATCAAGTAGAAAATGTAGGCTTGGAAAATGCTCCACATTTCGACAATTTGAGGCTGTTTTTGTTTGAAATTGGGGTAATTGGTTACTTTTTCGTACAAATGGTAGGCTTCCTCGTAGTGGGCAGTTTTAATGGCCAGGGAAAAGAACAGCTCCTGTAATTTAAACCAGTTGAAAGACCCCTCCTCGAAGTAATATTCACAGCGGTTGATGACCTGTTGGCCTTTTTCAAACTCTCCCAACTGAAGGTAACACACCACCAGGTTGTAGTAAAATACCTGCAACGGGAGGCCGCTGTCGTACTCTTTTTTGTCAAAAAAGGCAATGGCGTCCTCGCAAAGCCTAGCCGTATTCACATAATCATTGACGCTGTTGTAAATCAACAGGTGCACCATCCTGCCAAACAAGTGTAGTTTGAAGGATTCACAACCCTGCATGGCAACGTCTAGTTCGGCGTAGTAGGTCTTCGCTTGGTCCATCACCTCCGTCTTCGTGGACTTGCTGTTGGTGTACTGCGCCATCAATTCCGAATAATAGAATTCGGCCTTGCTTTCCATTTGCCAAATCAGCTCATACGCATGGTACTGCAATTTAATGGCTTCATATTTTTCAATATCGCCATCCACTGTACTGTATTGGAGCCTCAGTACGCGCAGAATATCGAGGGTAAGTTCCGTAAATTCGAAATGCTTGGCATGGCGGAGCAGCCGCTCCAGTTGGTCGATACCGATAATCTTGGCGTTGCGAATGAGCAACGTCATGGCTGCCGACCACTTTTTATAGCACTCAAAGAATGCTTTTTGGCGGCTCGAAAAATTGGAATCTTTGAAATCCAACAGGAAAATAGCGTCCAACAAACGCTCTTTCAGTTTATTCTTGAGACTGGTAAGATTTACACCCTCTTCTGAAGCAGCGAAAAGCGCCTTGCCATCTTCATCGGTTAGCACCGTTTTGTCGAGTAGGGCGTTGAACAACACCTCCATCTTGGAACCTGGCTCCAAAACGGATTTCATGATTTCATTGCTCTTTAGTTTAGTCTTGTTGATTAAACCAACGAACTCAATCAGATCGCGCATAATTGCAATTGTTTTACCAAATGGCGGTTAAACCAAATGACCGCAACAGCCAAGCTGTTGACAGTGATGCATAGATAGTCTAAAAAAATCGGAAGTGGATGTACTGTAGGGAAAAAGATAATACAAGGGACGGTGCACAGGCGTGCACGGTTCGCAAAACTTTTCACCAGATTGGATTAAAAAGACATCTATGCTTCAAGAAAACAAGCGATTAAAACACGGAAAAAAAAGAATACCCGCGAAAGACAATTTCAGGCCGCAAGGTACATCATTATTCTAGCAAAAAGCATACCTAAAAGACAATTTTTGAAAGATATTCACGTATAATGTATAAAATTTATTTAAATTAGGCCATCAACATACTAAAAAAGCACTAGTAATCAGAGTGTTATAATAAATATTATTTTACATAATTTGTTTTCCACGTGGACAATTTCGGGGTGGCATCGCCGATTTTACGCTTTCAGCTAGAATACCGCAGTAGTTAAACTGATTGCCCAACCGCTCTAGGGTCAAAGGCGCATGGTGATACCCTGGCGAACGTTGGCGCAGGGAGCGGTATGGGCAAAAAAAAACGCGGCGCACTTTTGCGCCGCGTTCGGATTTCCCGTATATAATCTCATGAAAAGTTTTTTATCAGATCAATGTGCCGCCGCTTACTCTTCCACCACAACCGTTTGCTTTCATTGATGGTACAAATGTCGCACAAGTTGCACCACGCCCAAAAGACAGAATAGTTGATTTGTTGAAAAAAATGTATAATTTTTATGTAAATAAATGTATAAATATAATTACAAATAATTGAATA
>CAIZLM010000292.1 GCA_903933805.1 uncultured Bacteroidota bacterium
GCCCTGATCCGGCGGTTGCTGCCGCCATGATTGAATTAATTTCCCAAGTACGCAAGGCTGGCGACACGATTGGTGGCGTGGTTTCTGCCGTGGTGCGTGGCTGCCCTGCCGGTTTTGGCCAGCCGGTGTTCGACAAACTCAACGCTGACCTCGGCAAGGCGATGCTCAGCATCAATGCTGCCAAAGGATTTGAGTATGGATCTGGTTTTGCCGGGGTTGCTATGTTGGGTTCGCAGCACAACGATGTATGGTCCAATACCGGTGCGTCTGGGCAGGTTCACACCTTGACCAATCACTCTGGCGGTATCCAAGGCGGCATTTCCAATGGAATGGACATTTATTTTCGGGTAGCCTTCAAGCCAGTGGCGACCATCATGCGCGACCAGGCATCCGTTGATGCGACCGGGGCATCGGTGGTGGTGCAGGGTAAGGGACGACACGATCCCTGCGTCGTGCCGCGGGCAGTACCGATTGTAGAAGCCATGGCGGCGTTGGTGCTGGCAGATCACCTATTGTTGGCTCGAGCTGATCGGGTTTAACAGCAACTGGTCAAGTAAAAAAACGGGTGTGACGATACGATTTTCGGGAATAAATGCCTGCTTTTTGTCTCAGAAGCGGCCACAATTCTGGTTACCATTTAACTTTTTGACACCATGTCTTATTTTCAGCGACTTAGATCCGTTTGGTATCCCGATGAATTTCACGGATGGGGCCTCCAGCGCCGTTATTTTGAGGGTTGGTATTACAAGCTCGTATCGGCAGATGAGCAACATGCGTTGGCGGTCATTCCGGGCATTTCCATGGCGGCGAATGGAGAAAAGCACGCGTTCATTCAGGTGATGGATGGCAAGGCTTGTCGCGCTTCCTACCATCGTTTTGAGGCGCAGGATTTTCAGTCTGCGCGTGATCGGTTTGACATTTCGGTTGGAAAAAATAGTTTTTCAGCGGATCGGATCAACCTTTCGATGCCGGATATTTCAGGGCAAGTACGTTTTATCGACACACAGCGCTGGCCTAAAATGTTGGGTGCGCCTGGCATCATGGGTTGGTACTCTTTTGTGCCATTTATGGAGTGCAATCACGGTGTCGTGAGTCTCCACCACCAACTAGAGGGCTCTTTAAGCCTACAGGATCCGGCGCTGGGCACTTTGCGGGAGGTTGATTTTACGGGTGGCAAGGGATACATGGAGAAAGATTGGGGGCGGTCTTTCCCGCGGGCATACGTGTGGATGCAAAGCAATCATTTTGGTGGACATGATCGGGCATCGTTGATGGCATCAGCGGCGCATATTCCTTGGTTGAAGGGTCATTTTATTGGTTTTATCAGTGGTTTTTGGCTGGATGGTCGATTGTTTAAATTCGCGACCTACAATGGTTCGCGCAAGTTTTTAAAAATCACGGAAGAGCGTGTGGAACTTATTTTTCAGCGTTCCGGTTTGGAATTGCGGATTTTGGCCAGTCAAGCGCCTGGCACGGCCCTGAAATCGCCAATGTCAGGTGAGATGACCGGCAAAATACAGGAGAGCCTACAGGCGGTGTTGCAAGTAGAGCTGCTGGAAAATGACCGCCGAATCTTTGAGGGAAATGGCCGAAATGCGGGCTTGGAAGTGGCCGGCGAAGTGGAGGTTTTACAACCTTGATCGGAGTAACGGGTTAGAAGGTCGCGTCGGAGACAAAAAAGTGGCCATTTTCGGGCATACAGCGTGCCACCTAACGCGTTGCGAATCGGATCAAATTTTTCGGATCATTTTTGTGTGATCAATCCCGTCTTCTACATAAGCTTCCCCGGTGGAGCGGAAGCCAAATTTTTCATAGAAATTCAGCAGGTATGATTGTGCGCCAATTTTTATGGGGCTATTTCCAAATAGTTCCTGGCACATTTCGATGCTTTTGTTCATCAACAATATCCCCAGACCTGTACGTCGAGCCATCGGTGAACAAACGACACGGCCAATGGAGGCATAACCATCATAGGCCAAACCGAGGGGCAACAGGCGTGTGTAGCAAACAAGATTACCCTCTTCGTCCCGGCCCATGAGATGAAAACTATCCAAGTCTTTTCCATCACAATCTTGGTAGGGGCAATTTTGCTCCACAATAAATACCGCTGATCGGAGCGCCAAGATTTCGTAAAGCTGGGCTGCAGAAAGTTTTTCAAAGGGCAGACAGGTAAAATTTGTCATCGGCTTTTTTTGCAAAAATAAGGTAACTGGTTAGCGTGGTTGCGCCTGAGACAAAAAAGTGGCTATTTTTTGCCAAACGAAGCCCATTTTTGTAGGCCGTAGCAGCGCATCGGTCAAAAAAACGGGCGAAGTAAGGCGGAAAATGGGCCTTATGGGGGCAGAAAGCGTGCCACCTATCCCGTTACAAAATAAGTTGAATTGTAATAAAAGACCGTAGATACAATGATTACAAGGCAAAAAACAACAACCATTTTTAACAAAAGTTGTTGCAATGTAAAACACTCAACTTTATATTTAACAAGTATGAAAAAACTTCTCTTACTATCCGTTCTGTTTTCGGCCTTCTTTGCCAACCTACACGCTCAAATTAAGACGCCACAATCCAGCCCAACTTGCAAATTAAGCCAGGAAGTTGGCTTGATAAAAGTTGATGTCGAGTATTCTCGTCCGAGTGCCAAGGGCCGTAAAATATTCGGAGACTTGTTGCCTTACGGGCAACTTTGGCGCACAGGCGCCAATGCCAGCACCAAAATAACCCTCAGCGATGACGCCATCGTGGGCGGTGTTCCTGTTAAAAAAGGCGCATACGCCTTGTACACCATTCCTGGCGACAAAGACTGGACGGTCGTGCTTTACAAAGACATCACCATTTGGGGTGCTCCGGATCCTGCCGATTTCAAAGAATCGGAAGTTGCCGCAAAATTTTCAGCCACGGTGCTTCCCCTGCGAGACTTGGTAGAGACATTGTCGCTGAATTTCAATAATTTGCGCAACAACGGTGCTGATCTGGAACTGACTTGGGAGTTCACAAAAGTGGTTATTCCATTCACAGTTGACACCGACGGCAAGATGATGGAAGCCATCAAAGTGACGATGGATGGCCCTTCTGCCAACGACTTCTATGCAGCTGCCAGGTATTTCTACGATGAGAAAAAAGATATGGCGAAGGCGCTTGCTTGGGTGGAAAAATCACTGGAAAAAGGCGGTGATAAATTTTGGATACTGCGCTTAAAAGCCAATATATTGGCTGAATTGGGTCGCTACAAAGAGGCGATTGTAGTCGCTGAAAAAAGCACCGAGCTTGCCAAAAAAGAGGGCAATGGAGACTATCCCCGCATGAACGAAAAAAGCATCATGGATTGGAACAAAAAGCGTTAATACGGCGCTTTTTATAGGTCAAATGGGTTGTAGGGGCGTAGTCCCTACAACCCATTTCTATGATAGCCCCGGCAGTTACACTTATTTTTACGCCATCTAACGGACAAAAAATGGCCACTTTTTCGTCTCAGACGCGACCACGCAAACCAGTTACAAACAGGAGTACAAATACTTAATACTCGGACTGCCGGATCTTTGACTTGTGTGACCTATATTTGCGGGTGTAAAACATACGTGGCATGAACCAAGGATGAACGTGTTTTTTTGATTAATTTTGCTCAAATGTCCTGTTAATCTGGTATTCTGCACTATCTTTATGCGCTGATTTTGACAAATTAGTTGTCAGATTAACGTTTTTTTTACGTAACTGGTTAGCGTGGTCGCGTCTGAGACAAAAAAGTGGCCATTTTTTGTCAGGCGAAGCGGATTTTTGTAGGCCGTAGCAGCGCTACGGTCAAAAAAATCTGCGAAGTATGGCGGAAAATGGGCCTTTTTGGGCCAGACAGCGTGCCACCTAACCAGTTACTTTTTTACTTTATTATTCGGCTTTTCGTTTGTTTAGCACCAAACGTCAGGCCATTCCTTTTTGTATTTCCATTCCTTTCTATAATCAACTCATGAAAAGAAATTTACTTTTACTACTCGTTGTGCTTGTCTGTAATACGGCATTTGGTCAATTGGAAACGTGGGAACTCAGCACACAGGCTGGGAATCAGGCCTCCAACGCTCCTACAACCATTGGAACGGGCATTACTTCCGGGATTTTACAACGGGGAGCCGGGGTTACAGCTGCTGCTGCTGCTGGCTCCATGAATTCCTCCGGTTGGTTTAACAGCGCCGCTGCCACCACCTTGGCACAGGCTATTACCAACAACGAGTACTACGAATTTACACTCCCTGTACAGGCTTGTTACAACGCCAACATCACCACGGTGCAAATCGTTTTGCGCAGTTCCAACACGGGACCCAACACGGCCACCTTGCGGAGCAGTGCGGATGGTTACATGGCTGATCTCGGCACGGTAACGGTTACCGCCACTGCGGTGTTGAACACCATCAATGTCAACCTGAGTAACTTGGTTGGGACGGTTACGTTCCGGCTCTATGGTTATGGCGGAGCAGCCGGGGGTGGTACGCCAGCAACCAGTGGATCCATGCGCATTGGAACCTCCGTTGTTGCAACAGACAATGACTTGGTGGTCAACGGAACCACGACACTCCTGCCTTTTTTCGGCGCGATAAACCTCGTTGATGGCGTGATTTGTACGTCGGGTACCGGTGCTTTTGAGGTCAACATGACCGGTGGAACTAGCCCTTATTCCGTGGTGTACAACAACGGCTCGACGAATACAACCGTGACCAATTATGTCAGTGGAGCTGATATTGCCGTGGGTGCCGGTACTTATACCCTTGTGAGCGTCACCGACGCCAACGGCTGTACGGCCACGGTATCCGGGACGGCGACGATTGTGCTCTATTTGGGCCCCAACACGACGACTTCGGTCAATACCAACCCGTCTTGTAGCAACAACGACGGTGACATAAACCTGACTGCCACGGGAGGTGTAGCGCCCTATACCTACGATTGGGCCGACATTCCCGGCTCTAGCGATATAGAAGATCGCAGCAATTTGAGTGCTGGAACCTACACGGTCGTTATCACAGACGCGTTGGGTTGTTCTTTTGCATATTCAACAACCTTGAGCATCATCGGGTCTTGCTGCAACCTCACAAATACCGGACTTTCTGGGGTACATTGCGAAAACAACAATATGTCCAGTAGTACGACCGACGATTATATCTGGTTTCAGCTCAATCCGACCGGCACAGGATTTGGTTCCGGTTACAACGTGACGGTCAGTTCCGGCAGTGTTTTGTTGAACGGAACGACGCCCGCAACCAATGTACCATACGGCAGCAGCCAGTTGTTTCGTTTGCAGGCAGGCTCGGCGGGCTCCGGCAATGTGACCATTACCGTGACGGATGCCGGCAGTTCGAGTTGCTTGGTTTCTGTCTTGGTGGTTGATCCCGGTAGTTGTTCTGTACCGGTTTGCGACCTTGTTATCAGCGGAATCGCTGTTGTCGGGGAGACTTGCCCCGGCAACAACAACGGTTCTTTGGTTGTCACGGCGTCTTGCACCAGTTGTGGGATGTTGCAGTATTCCAAAAATGGTACCACCTGGCAATCGAGCAATACCTTTTCAGGACTGGCGCCCGGCGTTTACGTGGTGTTCGTTCGAGATGCCACCAATACAATTTGTTCCGCGAGCGCACAAGCGACGGTGCTTCCTGGCGATGGTGTTCCACCTTATTTCAATCAGTCACCATTGCCCCAAAGTGCCACATACCAATGCACGGATATCATTCCTGCTCCGGCAACCCTGACGGCTTCCGACAATGTTGATATGAACGTTGTGGTAGCTTTTTCATCCGCTACAATACCGGGCACTTGCCCTCAGGCATATACTGTTGTCCGTACATGGACGGCCACGGATGACTGTGGCAATCAAACGGTTCACACACAAACGATTGCGGTGGTAGATACAACGCCACCGGTCATGTCGGGCTTGCCCAATGTGACCCTGACCTTGGAATGTGATCAGCCATTGCCCAGCCCAGCGGTGGTGACGGCTACGGACAATTGCGACGTAACCCCCACCATCGTGTTGAGTCAGGTCACAACCCCCGGTGCTTGTCCACAGGAATACACCCTGCGTCGTACCTGGACGGCGTCTGATGATTGTGGCAATGCGACGAGTTTTGTTCAGACGATAACGGTGACCGACAATACAGCACCTGTATTCAGTCAGAGTTTGCCACAAAATTATACGGCAAATTGCGGGGCGCCACTGCCGATGCCGGAAGTACTCACGGGTACAGACAACTGTGATCCGGGTGTTTCGCCGTCGGTGATATTTATCAATGAGATCCACTACGACAATGTCGGCACAGATGTTGGTGAATTTATTGAAGTAGCAGGAACAGCCGGTACTGATCTTTCCCAATATCAGATTGTCTTGTACAATGGAACAGGCGGCACACAATATGGCACCCTGATCTTGAGTGGTATCATTGACAATGAGGGCGGTGGCTTTGGCGCGGTATCTTTTCCTTATCCGGTGAACGGTTTGCAGAATGGCGCTCCGGATGGTTTCGCATTTGCGACGACCTCCGGGATGGTGCTTCAGTTTTTGAGCTATGAAGGTACATTTACGGGAGTAGGTGGAATTGCAGATGGTATGTTGTCCACAGATATCGGTGTCTTGGAAGATGGCATAAATCCCTTGGGCACCTCTTTGCAATTGACCGGAACAGGCCAACAATACAGCAACTACAATTGGGTGGGACCTGTAACGCCGGCTTCTCCAGGCACGTTGAATGTCGGCCAAACGATTACGGCACTTCCGAGTATCATCATCGCCGGTTTTAGTCAATCGATGTTTCCCGGCACTTGCAATGGGGAATCTATCCTGACCAGAATGTGGACGCTGGCAGATGCTTGTGGAAATGCTGTATCACACACACAAACTATTACGCTGTCGGACAATTCCGGCCCAGCGTTTGTGGCGCCGTTGCCGCAAAACCTGTCCGTAAACTGCCAAGATCCTGTCCCTGCGCCGGTAAATCTGTTGGCAACGGATGCCTGTGATATGGGCAACCTGATGACAAATGTTTGGATCAACGAGATTCACTACGACAACACGGGCTTGGATGTTGCCGAGTTTGTAGAGATCGCTGGCACCGCCGGCACCGATTTGTCACAATACTCATTGGTCATGTACAATGGCGGCGGCGGCGCTGTGTACGATACGGACCCACTTGTAGGGACCATCCCCAACCTGAGCAATGGCTTTGGAACGGTCTGTCTTACCTACCCCTTGAATGGCATTCAAAATGGCTCACCCGATGGGGTAGCGTTGGTGCACAACGTGATGGGTGGTATGGTGGTCCAGTTTCTGAGTTATGAAGGCACCTTTGTGGCCGTTGGAGGACCTGCCAATGGCATGACATCTACAGATATAGGTGTATTGGAAGACGGCACCAACTTGGCCGGCACGTCGCTTCGATTGAGCGGTATAGGCAATAAATATTCGGATTTTGTCTGGAACGCACCAGCTGCTTCCACCAACTGTACGATTAATACCGGCCAATCTTTCATTGCGGTTCCTACCGGCCCGGTCGTAACTTTCGCCGAATCAAGTGCTCCCGGTACTTGTCCACAAGAACGCACCATTACCCGCACTTGGACGGCCATGGACGATTGTGGCAATGTAAATACCCACACGCAGGTTGTATCGGTGGTAGATGATACGCCTCCAACGTTTACCCCGCCCCTGCCACAAAATCTGACACTCAGTTGCCAAGATGTGGTTCCGGCTGCTCCAACGCTCACGGCCACAGACAACTGTGATATTACGCCCACGGTGACATACAGTCAGGTTTCAGCACCCGGTGGATGTCCACAGTCGCAGATCATTACCCGTACCTGGCAGGCAACAGATGATTGCGGCAACACCAATACTTATACACAGGTAATCAACCTGGTTGACAACACCCCACCAGTGCTCAACTGCCCTCCAGGCGTTACACTAAACCTCGATATATTCGGCCGGGCAGTGCTCAATTCGAACACTATCAACGTTACAGCGACTGATAATTGCAGCGGATCTACCCAAATTATCATCGTTGTCGCCCCAATTACGTATGATTGTGACGATGATGGTATGACCTTCCCGTATGTTGTCAGGGCCACGGACGCCTGCAACAATATGAGTTCCTGTACGATTCAGGTGACCATTCCGTTGTTTGAACGTTGTACCCCCAAAATTCTGATTTCAGATCCCTGCGTTTGCAAAAACAATGCGACGACATTGACCGATGGTCAGTTTGGTGAAAAAATAAAAATTGAATCTCTGGCAGGTAAATCATGGACATTGATCGCCAATACGGGCTTGTATCTGGCCAACAGCGCATCTCCGCCAGCAGCACCATTTCTCATTCCAATTGGTACAACCTTTACTGAAAACCCGATTCCAAGCGGTGATTACTTCCTCCAAGGCATCCATGTGGATGCACAAGGTTATTCCATCACGGTGCGCAGTGAATCTGGCGAAATTCTGACCATTGGGAATGGTTGCAGTTACCCAAATCCTACTATTTCATCTGATTTGAGTGGGGTATATTGTCTATATTCTGGTACTGTTGCGTTGACGGGTACGCCTGGCGACAACAACATTGCCAGTCAACAGTTTACGGTAAACGGGGTGCCCGCCACGCAATTCAACCCTGCCCAGGGCGTCGGTGAATACGTGATCACCTACACGGTTGACGGCGGCTTGCCGAAAGCCTTTGGTCCAAACGATCCGGGTTGCGTACAAACGGTTTCGACAACCGTTCACGTGTTGGAAACGCCGGAAGTGGTTCAGTGCAACGATTTGGTGTTTGTCTCGCTGGACGGTACCTGTGTTGGCGCAATAGAACCGGATGATGTATTGGAAGGCACGTATGGTTGTTTTGATGATTATTTGGTTGAATTGGACCGTACCCTTCCGATGGGCAATGGCCCATGGACGACCTCTGCAATAGACGCTTCAGATATCGGTAAAACGTACCAGACACGGGTTACCCACCAAGTGAGTGGCAACAAATGCTGGGGTCTGGTGACGATACAAGACAAATTAATTCCTTCCTTGGTGTGCAAGGATATTCGGTTGGCGTGCCCCGTTTCTACGTACGATCCAACCTACTTGAAGGACGTACTCCACCTGAACGACGCCTTCCCAACGATCACGGATTGTTCGAGTTATACGTCAAACTATGTAGATACGTGGTTTGATTTGCCCTGTGGAGCCGGTATCAATGGCATAGCTGATCTGAGCGCGTATGTACAGCGCAAATGGGCTGTTACAGACCAGTGGGGGAATGCTACAACATGCCTTCAATACCTGTACTTTGAGCGTCGTCACGCGTACGATGTTAAATTTCCTGCCAATTACACCCAATCTTGCAGTTCGAACGTGAGCACAGATCCTGCCGTTACGGGGACGCCGTATTTGACGGGCTTTGGCTTGAACTGGCCCATCAATCCCGGTGCGGGCTTCTGCGAATTGCAGTCCGCCTACGTTGACCAGATAGTACCGGTTTGTGACGGAACGTACAAGATTGTACGGAAGTGGACCTTGCTGGACTGGTGTCTTCCACTGACACCGGTGCCGCCATATTCCAACCCGCTGTACTATGTTCAGGAGATCAGCGTGGTGGACCAAACGGGCCCTGCACTGACGTGTCCTGCGAACCTGACGGTGTCTGTTGACCCTTTCCAGTGCTGTGCAACGGTGAACCTCCCGGATGTGGTGGTAGAAGACGCCTGCTCCCGGATCAACAATATAGGTGGTATGGTGACCACGTTTGACCCATACACGGGCGTTCAAACGGGGATGTACACGATAGGCGGAACATTGACAGATTTCCCAGGCAACAACTGGTGGGACCGCGATACGCTGGGTCAGTGGGGCACAACGTCCTGTTTGCCCGTTGGCGTACAGACGGTCACCTACCGCGCCCAAGACGATTGCGACAACGTTTCCAGTTGTACCTTTAAGCTGACGGTCGTGGACCTGGTTCCACCGGTGGCCTCCTGCGATCAGACGACGACGGTTGCCATTGGCCCGGATGATCCCAATGACTGCTATACCCCCGCCAATGGCTGCGCCGGCGCCGGTGTTACATGGGTGGATGCCACGACGTTTAACGACGGCTCCTACGATATTTGTAACAACATAAAAGTGACGGTACGCCGCATGGCGCCTTATACAGATGGTATCAACAACCTCAACCACACACCTTGCTACCCAAGTGGCGCAAGCGAATACGATGTGGCCACCGCTGAATCGGATTCCATCAAATTTTACTGCTCCGAAGTCGGCACGACCCAAACGGTGATATTGCGCGTGTACCAAATTGACGCCGATGGCAACTTACTTCCGGGCATCGATGGCACGCCACTCTTCAATGAGTGTATGGTGCAACTAGAAGTACAGGACAAACTCAAACCAATTTGCCAGGCACCCGCCAATGTGACGGTCACCTGCGAACAGTTTGACCCAAGCCTGTGGCTCTACGGCAAAGCCAACGTACTCGATAACTGCAGTCTCGACGAGACCAAAGTGTTCCAAGGCCAATGTGGTCTGACACACGCAGCCAACTACGCACAGTTTGACACGCTTTGCAACAAAGGGACTATTACCCGCACGTTCCGTGCGTTTGACGCCCAAGGCCAGTCAAGCCAGTGCACGCAGCGCGTGGTCGTGACCTACGAACAAGATTACTACGTGAAATTCCCGAATGACGCCATTGTCACCACGTGTGACGGTACCGGCGTTTACGGCGAACCAACATTCTACGGCGAAGATTGCGAGTTGTTGGGCGTATCACACGAAGATGAAATCTTCACGGTGGTGCCCGATGCCTGCTTTAAAATTGAACGCAACTGGAAGATCATCAACTGGTGCACGTTCAACCCGAATGCTACGTGTATCAACGTACCAAACCCGAACCCGAATGCGATTGCGAACCACCCGACGAACCTGCCAGGTCCGATCGTGTCGCCCATCCAAACGGTGGGTGATCCATGGAAATCTACCATTGTGAAGATTAATTCCACGGACGCTTCGACGACGAACTACTCGACGTTCTACGACGCAAACGCGAATTGCTACACGTACAAACAGATCATCAAGATCATTGATACGCAAGACCCCATCGTCGAATGCCCAGCATCACCGGCGACGATCTGTGATATCACGACGAA
>CAIZLM010000293.1 GCA_903933805.1 uncultured Bacteroidota bacterium
AAGTTTGCTCAATCAGGTGAATTTATGGATGGGAGAAATTTCACCGGGTGTTCGAGTACAAGTGACTGCCATCCAAAACACTGAAAATGTCCAACTGGAGTACGAATTTGTACAGCCCAATTTTGGCACGACCAACCGCTTCAAACCTGTCAATGTCGGCTTTGGTATTTCGTATGTTCTGCCAGTTGTGGTAGCACTTTTGTCGGCTAAACCGGGAGATCTATTGATAATTGAAAACCCAGAATCTCATATTCACCCGCGAGGTCAGGCAGAATTAGGGAAATTGGTTGCACTGGCGGCTAAGAATGGCGTGCAAATCGTGGTGGAAACGCACAGCGACCATTTTGTAAACGGCATTCGGGTGGCGGTCAAAGAAGGAACGATAGACCGTTCGGAAGCAATACTTTTCTACTTTGAAAAGACCGTAGCGGAAAACGAGCAATTTTCAAAAATCACAGACATTGAGATAGACCAAAACGGTGAACTGAGTGAATATCCTGAAAATATGATGGATGAATGGAGTAATCAACTGTTCAAACTCCTGTAATCCTATGGAACTGTACCTAAACGAATGCTCTGTTCTCACAGAGGCACCCCAAACATCGAATGCGAAAGCGAGGATTGTTACCTTTTTGAAGACTGCGAAGGCACTGCGTCCGCATGGGTTCAATATTGTCAGGGTTCATGATACTTTTTTTGCTGAAGACTTGGGAGATAACTACACTCCATCCGATTTTTTGAATGACCAAACAATTCCTAGGGATTTAAAAACACTCTTGCAAAGCATTGTCAAAACCCCGTTTGTCCCCAATGCGGATAGTTATGAAGCAGAAGCCTTTATTTTGAACCGATTTGAAACGCTGGGCAAAACTGGGGTCGTTATCCAGCCAGAAGGCTTGGCTGTTGCGTATGTGCATGAATCCCAAAGCATTAGTTTTTCAGGCGCACCACATTGGGAACAGGAATCCTTGGAGGTGACCATGACCAACCCACAGGGTGAGAAGTTTAATAAAAGCATCCTCAACCATGTATTTGAAACCTGCACCACAAATGCAGCATTTTTAGCCTGGGTAGAGTCGCTTCGCACAGCGTTTCCGCTCAATTCCTTGTCTAATATTCAATTAGCATTTCCTATCACGCAGTTTGAATTTGAGCAAAAAGCGATTGAAGACCTCATTTCATGGTATTATGATGATATTCGATACCAAAATAGGATCAAAAAGTTAATGGAGGACATAGAAGCACATCCCTTTACCGGAGGTTTAGGACACACAGAGGTGCTAGCTGGGCAAGGTGGGCGCGCATCCAAACGAATTGTCGGAAAAGACAGACTCATCTATACTTATACTGACAAGAAGATCATCATTCACCAATGCAAAGGGCATTATGAAGATCACTAATTATGGCACAAACCAACACCAAAGGGTCTGGCTTTGAACAACCACTGTTGCTATGTGGACAAAGTGCTCGGCGGTGTTAGTGCGGTACAAACCTCTCGCGGCTTAATCGCACGACGCGGGGTAAGGAAAATATCTTTGTACTGGATTTTATGAATGAGGCAGAGCCCATCAAGCGGGCTTTCGATACATTTTATGAAACTACGATTTTAGGCGAGGCCAACAACCCTGCCAAACTTTTTGATCTCCAAAATACGCTGGATGCGTTTCAGGTTTATTCAAAGGAGTTACTGGTACTCCCTAAACGATAGAAATTAAGTTATTGGGTCGGATATCATACCATCTAACTGGTTACCAACCGCTTACTTACGAAATGCGGCTCCACACTTTTGCATCTTTTCCTTCCGATGCGAGGTGCTGGCGCAAACGCAGGTGTTCCGGCAGGGCAAGGGATGGATCTTTTTCTAAAATTTGCGTAGCAATTTCTCTCGCTG
>CAIZLM010000294.1 GCA_903933805.1 uncultured Bacteroidota bacterium
AAAAATTAAGGTTCAAACTGGTGTCTTGGTACTGCTCCACCCCCACGGATAGGAGAAAAAGTTCGGGTTTTTGAATTTGGGCTTTTGCAACACTACAAACATGAAAGACCAAAATTGGGTACGCCAGATGTCGAATATGCCTTGACATATATGCTTGTAATAAAATTGTTTAACGGAGGTTAAGGGACTGTACAAAACCGAGGGGATTAAAGGCATAGACGGGCGAGTACAACCAATGCAGCATTGGCTGTAAAAATTCATGGTCGTTGGCAGTGTTTCATGGTTTGTTTTTTTTGTGCGCGATTGATCGCAGGAAAAAATAATGGTTGGTAACTGGTTGATGATGGCACTTACAGCTGCTGATATTTGAACCGAACAAACAACCGTATATATCTAAGTCGCCTTTTTTGTGATTTTGTTATCACTTTTTTGAAACTATTTTTAAAATATTTTTTTTTGAGGGTAAAATGCCGCATTTTTGAAGGTTTTTGCCGCTTTTTTGAACTGTCAGACTTAGGGTGTGGTGGTGGGAAAATCTCCGCAGAATTTCGGATTGGGCGAACCACAGCACGTGGCGCAGCGGCGTGTTGGCAATCAATCGGTCAACGACCAACCTCGACGCCACAGATTGGGCGCACCGGTTCTTCGATATCGGTGGTACCCATACAGCGTGGTTACAAGACCATAATGGCTTGCTCGAGTTTGTCCGATATAGGGATACAATGGAATCAACCCTGACTGATCAGTGGCGTTTTGGTCACGGGGAATGGCCTAAACTTTTGCAGACGGAACCTGCTTTGACTGACTTTTTAGAAAAACCGCAACTGGTGGGGTGGTTGCATATTAGGTGGGAAGAGCAGATTTTACGCTTCCTACTTGTGTTGGTAATAGTGTATAAATGGGGGGGGGATTTTACTTGCCCAAAACCTCAAAACAAGCCGCCCGCAACGAGTGCATATACACCATACCTTTTTCCTGCGCAAAGGCAATGTTGCGCGCTGGGATTCCTTCCGGGTCTATGAAATGGCGCAACGCCTTGGTAATACTGTCTTCCCGCAACAAATGTAGCATCGGATAAGGCGAGCGATTCGTATAATTGGCGGGATCATCGTCGGTGGCGCCGTCAAAACAATACGCTGGATGGAAACTGGCTAGCTGGTATATGCCTTCGTAGCCCTGTTCGACTGTTACATCTTCGGCCATTTCAACGAGATCTAAGTAATCTGAAAAATCTGAAAACTGGCCAGGAAAAATGAGCAGGGTGGTTTCAATGTCCGCTGTTTGATCTAAGTAGCGCAATTCGTCCTCCACGGAGGAAAGGGCGCTTTTTAAAGTGGCATTTTGTATTACGACACAGCGGACGCTTTTACGCAGCATGGATTTAGCCGCAAAAGGACAGAAATTACAGCCAATCACCACGGTGTTGATCCAGTGGCTGGTTTGTGCAATAACGGTGGAATCGGTCATAATCGGAAGAATTGCAACTGTTTGGGGGGCACGCTGTCTGGGGGGGTACGAAGCATAATTGTAACTGGCTAGCGCCGTGTCTGAGACGAAAAAGAGGCCATTTTTTGCCAGACGAAGCGGATTTTTGCAGGACATAGCAGCGCTACGGTCAAAAAAATGGGCGGAAAATGGTCCTTTTTGGGCCAGACAGCATGCCACCCAACCAGTTGCGAATAAATAACCCATCACAATTGGTCACCGTGCATGATGATCGGGCCTACACTTTGTCAACCCAACCATAGGCCAGGACGTATGAAAATCCGACAAGTAGCAGGAAAGCGACGAAGCGTATGTTTGGGATTTCTGGTCAGCGGTAAAAATGACGCTTTTTTCGCCTTTTTTACCGCTGACCAGAAACCACCAGCATATTCTACACCTTTTTAGGTGGCAAATCAAATGCCACGGCTTCATGGTCCAAATGACCATTGTGGGCGCCATCGCAAAAGGGTTTGTTTTTCGACAACCCGCAGCGGCACAAGCCCAAGGCGGTGCGGCCTTGCAATCCGTATTCGTTGCCTTGTGGATCAACAACGACAAAATCGCCTTCAACTTTAAGGGATCCGTTGGAATTTACCGTAATTTTTGTGGTCGACATGGTATAATGTTAAATTTTCGGCAAGTTACGGATGTTTTAAAAACCACTCCACCGTTTTCGGAAATACTTTACCGAAAGTAACTGGTTGGCGTGGTCGCGTCTGAGACAAAAAAGTGGCTATTATTTACCAGACAGCGTGCCACCCAAGCAGTTACGACCGAAGCGACCTTCGTTGTGCAGGCCCATGGGGTCTGCTTCCAGCCAAAGAGCCTGCGGACATGCCGTGTTTTTCGACAGCAGCATTGTTGTGTAGCCTGTTATTCCCAGTACTGCACCCATTCCACGATCCGGTGTTGTCGTTGATCGTACCGGTAGGCGAGCTGCATCTCTGGGCAAACGCTGAAAACACCTTCGAGGGTGGGCAATGTTGACACGGGCTTACCATACCAAGTTCGGGTCGATTTGTTGCGCACTTTTTTCAAGGAAAGTACCACATTACCACCTTGTCGAAATACATAAACCGTTGATCCTCCGCTGTTATTGAGGGATAGGTCGTAAGAACCAGTCCCCGACAAAGGATAAAACGCTGCATTCGGGGCGGAAAGGTCGGGACGTCCAACATCCAAGTTAGCACTAAAGTTGGTCGGAAATCGGCAAGCTGGCACATCTGGTGGTGTACGGCCTGCTATGATGGCGTAGTTGTGGGCTGCGGCCGTGGAGACAAAGGCGTCCGGACTATTCCTAAGGGCATCAAATGCTGCGATTGCTTCCGTATTGCGCTGATAGGCTTTTGCCAAAGCGAGGCATAGGTTGATTTTATCGAGGCCATTGGTGCTGCTGACTGGAAGCGTTGCTGCTTTGGCGACAAGTTTATTGGACGCTATATACGCTTCAGATTGGCTGGCTTTCCCATTGAGGGTAAATGCACAGGCGAGGTTTATCTCCGCCGAAAACAAATTTTTATCCAGCGAAAGTGCTTTGTTGAAACAACTTTCAGCGGCGTCCAGAAACTCCCGACGCTGTCGCCAGTCTGTGTCATCCATTTCTGTCATACTGCGACTCAATTCAGGTATGCGCAAGGGCAAGTTTACGGTCATCTCTAATGGAAACACATAGGGGTCCACGGGGGGATACTGTAAAAAAACAGCCTGTAAGGTGCGGCATACCCCCAAATTATTGTACAACATCGCCCCCTGATATACATCCAATACCTGGCTATAGGTCAACGCTGCCAGTTCATATCGCCCGATCAAAACCAGGTAGTTGCCGAGTTCAAAAAGGTCAATGATGCGTTCAACGTAATTGACCACCTCCGCGGAGGTTTGTTTTCTTTCCCACAAACTCGGGTAGCCCTCCAATTCCCGACCCTTCAATTGGTAGGCCACGTAAATACGCTCCAGCAATTCGGGCAACAAGACGAGGGTTTTGTTGTAACCTGCGAGGTAGGCACAAAATGCGCCACTGATATCTGCTTCCCGTTCAACATCCGTGGTGGCGCCTTCTGTCCGGCAATGGAATAGAAATCCAGACTCCCGGGCTTCCCGCTGAAAGGCGTGGCAAAGTTCGTGTGCAATGATAAAAGCCAAGGCTTCGTCCACATTGCCACCCATCCCCACGCAAGTGTTGATCATCAGTTCATCCACCTCAATCAGGTTTGCCCGGCGGTAGTAGGTGGCGCCTTTTTTGCTTTCTTTGGTGGTTCGGATACTTGGTTTTGCAATGGAAAAATTTCCATTTGCGCGGTACACGCGGTCGAGGATGGTTTCCAATTTTTGTTGGAAACCGGAGGCATCAGGACCCGCAAACAGCGGGTTCAGGCAACAAAATAAAAGACAAACGAACAGGGTACGAAGAATCATTTTGGTTTTTTTTACAGCAGTAGGGGGGCAAAATATCCAAAGGTTGGGCGTCTCAAAGCATCCAAGCCAACCTATAAAAGTGCTGGAGAACACGACCGACGTCTGGCACTACGACAACATCTGAAGCAACCGCGTTGCTTCCTGTTGGTAATCGCCAGAGGTTTTACCGGCCAAATACTTGAGCAAGGTACAGGCCTGCAAGGTATGAGCAGGGTCCTCTAAGCGCAGGTAACTGAGGGCTAGGTACCACTGCGCACTTTCCTGATAGACAAAGGAATTGTCCTCGGCCAAGGGCTTCAGCAGTACAACGGCTCCGGGGGCATCATCTTGCGCCAATAGGCTAATAGCGCGATACTCCCGGGCAATGGGATCATTGGGATACGTGACCAAGAAGGTTTCAAGGGCCTTTCCAGCCGCTTGGTACTTGCCATCAGCAAATGGCAAGAGGGCCTGTTTGAGGGCATCTTCGCGCAACTTGTCGGGTGTAGCAAATCCAATACCATCCAGCCGATCCAATACCATCGACAATTCGTGGGGGACAGGTTGAAAAAAACTGTTAAAAGCGACGTCATGGATACCGGATACCGGCCGGAAAAAATACAACGCCACCAACAACAAACCCACAACAGCCGCGATGGCCATGGTGTTAACGGTAGATAGTTGTTGCCAAAACGTCTTCGGTTTTATTGTTGCTGCGGGCAAGTTCGTGAAAAAACCTTCCCCTTCTAATTCACTTTCCACACGTCTAATTTTGTCAAGCAAACGGTCTTTTTCCTTGGCATACAAGATCGACTCCAACAGAATGGATGTCTCTTCAACCTCAGCGGCAAGGTCAGGATCTTCTTTTATTTTTTGTTCAAAGGCAACTCTTTCCTGGGGCGACATTTTTCCATGCAGAAAGCGGTCAACAGCGTCGCTCATGTTTTGATTTTGGTCCATGGGTATTAGTGGTTTAATAGGTCGTGTGAATATTGAAGTATTAATTTTTTTAATTTATGAAGGCTGCGTAATTTTTTTAAGCGAACAAATGACTCTGTATAGCCCATCTTTTCTGCTATATCTTTAGCATCTACACAATCAATATAGTACATCATCAACAAATCTCTACAATCCGGTGGAAGTTGATGGAGTGCCTTGTGCACCAATTCCCGCCTCCATTCATTGGTTGACAGGGCTATATCCAGTTCCAGTTGATCCAGTTCCAACATTTCAGGCATCTCTGAAATATCAACAAACGACTGTTTTCGCCTGGTTTTTAGTTCCCTGAGCCACAACTTGTGGACAATACCCAAGAAATACTGTCCCCATTTGATATTATCAACGCCTTGAAACGTTTCTTGCTGGATTTTGTGCAGAAAAAGAACCAATGAGTCCTGAAAAACATCACGCGCATCGCAGGCAGTGCCTACGTTTTGTAGGATAAAATCTAGTACCTTTGGGTACATTACTACATAAAATTCTTTCAACATTTCATGGTCCTCGCTCCTTAGCAAGTCGAGAGCCTCTGAACTCTTGATGTTGGCATTATTTTTCATTGGCATTGTTAAATATAACTGCTCGACTCACTACCTTGGCGCTGAAAATGAGACGAATCAATGAATTGGATTAAAAAGAAATGATTGCAACTGATTAGGTGGCACGCTTTCTGGCCCACAAAGGCTATTTTTTTGTCTCCTACGCGGCAACGCTAACCAGTTACCAAAGATTTTATGATTGACAGGCTTTACAAAGGTATATTGAATTCAACGATTATTATCCCGAATAAAACTTTAATAGCTTCTTAGAGTGCCTGAGTAAATATTTTTTTGTAACAACTTACTTGGCACGCTGTCTGGCTCAAAAAAGTCGATTTTTTGCCAGACGCGACCACGAAACCAGTTACCGCTTACCCTATTTCTTTTCTCACCATGGTCAATATGGTGGCCAGCGCCACCGTCTCACCCGTTTCGTCGTACACATCGACCAGCCAACGGACGATACCACGTGGGGGAAGGGTATCATCTACCCGCTGCTCTGTTTCAATTTTTTCTTTTACGGTAAGCCGGACGCCAATGGTCATTCCAGGATACACGGGTTTCGTGAAACGACATTCATCGAGGCCATAGTTGAGCAAAACAGGTCCTTTTTTTGCGTCCACGAACAACCCGGCTGCTTTGGATAAAATAAAATAGCCGTGTGCCACGCGGCCGGTGAATGGTGTTCCTTCCAAGGAGGTTACATCCATGTGGGCGTAAAAATTATCGCCTGATACGTTGGCAAAGTTGGTGATATCGGCCTCTGAAACCGTGTGGTTGGCGGTGGTCAACGTCTCCCCTATCTGCAGGGTTTCAAAATATTGGCGGAAGGGGTGTACTGCCGCCTCCGGACGAGCGCCGCCACGCTGATAGGTTTTGGAAACCGCCGTGAGCATGGTTGGATGCCCCTGTACCGCCACCCGTTGGAGATAGTGCATGACGCCGCGCAAGCCGCCCATTTCCTCCCCGCCACCCGCTCGACCAGGACCTCCATGGGTAAGCATAGGCATCGGAGAACCATGACCGGTGCTTTCTTTGGCCGATTCGCGGTTGAGGATCAGGATACGTCCATGAAACGCGCCAGCTTCCAGCACAAACTGGCCCGCAATGGCCGGATCAAGTGTGCAGATCGTGGAGACCAGTGATCCTTTGCCCAGATTGGCCAGTTCTATCGCTTTTTCCAGGCTTTCATAGGGCATCAACGTGGCCACAGGGCCAAAAGCTTCGATGTTGTGACAATCCAGACCCTCAAACGGATGCTCGTTGAGCAACAATATTGGCGGCATAAACGCACCCGATGATTTGTCAGCACCCATGATGTCGTATTGCGCCAGGTCTCCAAAAACAATGTTGGAGGACTGGGTAAGCAAACCCAGGTTGGCCAACACCCGCGCTCGTTGCGTCTGACTCACCAGCGCGCCCATACGAACGCCTTCCACCGAAGGATCACCCACTTTTATTTTGGACAGTTCTTTGCCGAGATGAATTTGTACCGCTTCCAAGAAGGCCGACGGAACCATGATTCGGCGGACAGCCGTGCATTTCTGACCCGCTTTGACCGTTATTTCAGCGCGTACATTTTTAATGAAAAGGTCAAATTCAGGCGTTCCAGGCGCCGAATCTTCGCCCAATACCATGGCATTGAGCGAATCGGCCTCCATGTTGAATGGCACGGCGTGCTCCAACAAACGGGGATGGGCCTTCAGCCGTTTGCCCGTTTCAGCTGACCCGGTAAATGACACAACATCTTGATTTTCTATGTAATCCAAGAGGCCATGACCGCGGCCACCAATAAACTGCAAGGCGCCTTTGGGCAATATTCCGCTCGCGTCAATATCCCGCACGACAGCCTCGGTGACAAAAGAAGTGACCTCAGAGGCTTTCACCACCGCCGCGACGCCAGCCAGCCAATTGACGGCACATTTTTCCAGCATACCCCAAACAGGGAAATTGAAGGCGTTGATGTGCAATGCCACCCCCCGCTTGGGAACCATGAGGTGCTGACCTATAAAAGTGCCCTCCTTGGACAAGGGAACAGCAGGGCCGTCCACATAAAAGACCTCACTGCCCATCTGACGGCGCAAGGAAGCATACGCAAAAAGATTGCCAATGCCCCCATCAATGTCAATCCAAGAATCAAGGCGCGTTGCGCCGGTCAGGTGAGAAACCGCATAATACTGTTCCTTTCGTTCGGTCAGGTATATGGCAAGTTGTTTGAGCATTAAGCCACGTTCAAAAAACGTCATTTTCCGAAGATTCCTGCTGCCAACATTGCGGCCGTAGTCAAACACATCTGCCGGATGAACGACGTCACCTGCGACACCGATGACATCATTGTTGTACGCATTGTGTTGTAGCGCTTCTACACCCGTTGGCGCCTGCCATTGGCCAAGGGTGAAATTATGCAAATGATTCATTTTCAATCTAGTATTTCTTGAAATTGTTGGTTGGGCGGCGCGCTGTCTGGCCACGACTTTGTCAGATACAATCTACCGCAACATTGTACAACCCGGGTTGTTTGCAAACAACGATGTTGCCATATCCCTCAAAAAGGATGGGGGCGTTCAAGGCGCTGACCCGGTAATAAACACGGTAAAATGCGCCCCGATCGAACTTGTCTGACGGAACGGAGATGTTGATGGTGGCGTTAAGGTCGAGGCGCTGGCTGATTTGCCGAAGGACGTTTCCTGACTCGTCAATGATGGCTAATTGGACTTTCACCTGCATCCCATTGTCCGGGCTGATCAGGCGGAAACTAAAATTGCCGCCTTGCACAACCGGATTGGGATATACAGCGACTGTGGTAATGGCTGCAGGGGTCGTCCCTGTCAGCGGAATAATGTCAGTGCTTGAGAAGTGTGCTGCCTCCGTATCCGTCAGTTCAATATTTGTCCAGTCGTTGGACGAAATACAGCCATAAAAGCCGAGATCTTGGCCTTGTTCATCCAACAGTTTAACACAGGAGAAATCCTCCTTGACCTTGGGCGGTGCATCTTGGTTGACACATCCCCAACAAGCGCAGATGCCCACGATGAAGGTACGAATAATAGCGCTTTTCATGTTGGTTTATTTTGTAGATTCCTGAGCTGCTATTTTCATTTTTGACGGACAGATAAAATCGGTGGTATGCAATTTTCCACTTTTTTTAATGGCTGCGAATCCGCCCTGAATGTCCACCAATTTTTCAAATCCCCTTGCGCGGAGGGTAGAGGCCATGATCATACTGCGATAACCGCCTGCACAGTGAATGTGGTAGGTTTCGTTGCGATCAAGGAGGTGCATATTGTCGTTGAGGGTATCGAGGGCAACATGTGTGGAGGTTTCGAGGTGCTCAGCGCTGTATTCCCCATCGCGTCGGGCGTCCAAGATGTGGATATCCGGGTGATGTTCGAGGGTTTCCGCCAGTTCGTCTGGGGAGATAGACGTGATCGTATCGATTTCTTTTGCTGCATTTTTCCAGGCATCAAAGCCTCCTGCGAGGTACCCAATACAGTGGTCGTACCCCACCCGAGCCAGTCGCAGGACCGCTTCTTCCTCGCGACCTGGAGGGGCCACCAATACAATAGGCTGTTTGATATCAGCAATTAGGGCGCCAACCCAAGGGGCAAATTGTCCGTCGAGACCGATAAAAATGGCATTGGGAATGAATCCCTTTGCAAATTCATCTTGGTGTCGCACATCCAGGATCATGGCATTTTCTGCATTGGCGGCCATTTCAAACGCATCGGGGGAAAGGGCTTGGGCGCCGCGGGCGATGACCGCATCAATGCTCTCATAGCCCATTTTATTCATCATAGCATTCTTGGCAAAATACTGGGGCGGCTTGGAAAGGCCGTCGGTCACTTCATAGATGAACTGTTCCCGGGTTTTGGCTTTTAGGGCATAGTTGAGTTCTTTTTGGAGTCCGATGGTAGAAACGGTCTCTTTGCTCATGTTTTTGCCGCAGGCGGAACCTGCGCCATGGGCGGGATAAACAACCACATCATCGGCGAGGGGCATGATTTTGTGCTGGAGGCTATCGTAGAGCATCCCCGCAAGGTCAAGCTCGGTGAGGCTGCCTTTTATGGCCAGATCCGGCCGGCCTACATCCCCAATAAACAGGGTGTCGCCGGTAAAGACCGCCACGTCACGGCCTGTTTCGTCGGCCAACAGATAACAGGTACTTTCTGGCGTATGACCTGGCGTGTGGAGCGCTTTGATGGTGATTTTACCCACCTTGAACACCTCACCGTCTTTTGCGGTGTAGGTTTCATACGCTGTTTCGGCCGTTGGACCAAAAACGATGGTGGAAGCTGTTTTTCTGGCCAGGTCGATGTGGCCTGACACGAAGTCTGCGTGAAAATGGGTTTCAAACACATATTTCACTTTTACGCCCGCTTTTTCGACACGGTCAAGATACGGCTGGGTTTCGCGCAGCGGATCGATAAAGGCTACTTCACCGTCACTTTCGATGTAATAGGCGCCTTGCGCGAGGCACCCTGTGTATATTTGCTCAATCTTCATAGTGTAAAAGTACAAACAAAGGCGCCGAGAATCAGTTCAATCCGGACAAAAAAAACACGACTGCTGTTTCTGTACTTTCAACGCAACTCGTTAGGTGGTTGCGTCTGTGACAAAAAGTAGCCGTATTTTGACAGGCAAAGCGGAGTTTGTAGGCCTTAGCAGCGCTACGGACCATAAAATACGCGAAAAACGGACCTTTTTGGGCCACACAGCGTACCTCCTAAACTACTGCTTTTCAAGAGCATTACACACCAAACGGTGTGCTACACCAGGGCAACGTTGGTAATTATAACCCATGAAACCCTTTTCTGACTGTCTTTCTGCCATTCAGAAAACTTTTTTTCTGACAAAAGAACCAGGCCAGCAATCCCATTCTGCCATTCCGTCAGATTCCGCGCAGTGGCACAATCGTTGATAAAGTTGAGTCGTGGAGATTGAATCTCCCGAATCACCAATATTCTACACTAACGAATCACAATTATTATATGGGAAAGATCATAGGCATTGACCTGGGCACCACCAACTCTTGCGTCTCCGTCATGGTCGGCAACGAACCGATCGTAATTGCCAATGACGAAGGCGCACGCACCACCCCGTCGGTGGTCGGATTTTTGGACAATGGGGAGCGCAAAGTTGGCGCACCGGCCAAACGCCAAGCCATTACCAACCCCAAGCGCACCGTCGCTTCCATCAAACGTTTCATGGGTATGCGTTTCAGTGAAGCCACTTCAGAAGTGAGCCGCGCCCCTTACCAAGTCGTGAAAGGAGACAACGATACCTGTCGTGTTGATATTGATGGGCGCCTGTTTTCCGCCCAGGAAATCAGCGCAATGGTGTTGCAGAAAATGAAAAAAATAGCCGAGGATTACCTCGGAGAAGCCGTCACAGAAGCCGTTATCACCGTACCTGCTTATTTCAACGACTCACAGCGCCAAGCCACCAAAGAAGCCGGCGCCATCGCAGGCCTTGATGTAAAGCGTATCGTGAACGAACCCACCGCTGCTGCACTGGCTTATGGCCTCGACAAACGCGACAAAGAGATCAAAATCGCTGTGTATGACCTCGGCGGTGGCACCTTTGATATCTCTATCCTCGAATTGGGCGGCGGCGTTTTTGAAGTGCGCTCCACCAACGGCGATACCCACCTCGGTGGCGATGACTTTGATTATGTCATCATCGAATGGCTCGCACAAGAGTTTCAAAAACAAGAAAACATGGATCTCTGCAAAGATCCCATGGCCCTGCAACGCCTGAAAGAAGCCGCTGAAAAAGCAAAAATAGAACTGTCTTCCAGCGCAGAAACGGAGATCAACCTCCCCTATATCACAGCAGTGGATGGCGTGCCGAAACACCTTGTCATGAAACTCAGCCGTGCCCGCTTTGATCAAATGACGGATTCGTTGGTTCAACGCACCTTGGAACCCTGCCGCAAAGCCCTTGCCGATGCAGGCCTCAAGGCCAGTGAGGTGGATGAAATCATCTTGGTGGGCGGTTCTACCCGTATCCCCCGCATTCAGGAGGAAGTCGAGAAGTTCTTCGGTAAAAAACCCAACCGCTCGGTAAACCCCGACGAAGTGGTCGCCATCGGCGCAGGTGTTCAAGGCGCGATCCTTTCCGGCAATGCTGGCGTGAAAGACATGGTACTCCTCGACGTAACACCCCTGTCTCTGGGTATCGAAACCATGGGCGGCATCTTTGATACTGTGATCGAAGCAAATACCACCATTCCTTCAAAAAAATCGAAAACTTATTCGACGGCCAGCGACAACCAGCCCCAAGTGGAAATTCACATCCTGCAGGGCGAACGCCCCATGGCCCGTGACAACCGATCGGTAGGCCGGTTCATCCTGGAGGGTATTATGCCCGCTCCACGCGGTGTGCCGCAAGTAGAAGTCACTTTCGACATGGACGCCAATGGTATTCTCAGCGTTTCAGCCATGGACAAAGGCACCGGAAAACAACAGAATATCCGCATTGAAGCCAGTACAGGGCTTTCAAAAGAGGAGATCGCCCGTATGAAAGCAGAAGCGGAAGCAAATGCAGAAACAGACCGCATCACCCGTGAAAGAGCCGAAAAACTGAATGCCGCTGACGCCTTGATTTTTCAAACAGAAAAACAACTCGGTGAATTCGGAGATAAGGTTCCGGCCAACCACAAAGAGAAAATTGACAAAGCACTCCAGGAATTGCGCGAGGCCCACAAGTCTCAGGACATCAGCCGTATCGATGCCGCAACCACCAGCCTTACCGAGGCTTGGAGCGCTGCCAGCCAGGAAATATACGCAGCCCAACAAGCAGCAGGTGGAGAGCAATCCGCTGAAAACCCTTACGGTTCAGCAGCAGGCGGCCCAACCGGCGGCGGCGATAGTGCCCAAGATGTGGAATTTGAAGAAGTAAAGAGTTAGTAACTGGTTAGCGTGGTCGCGTCTGAGACAAAAAAGTGGCCATTTTTTGTCAGACGAAGCAGATTTTTGCAGGCCATAGCCTCGCTACGGTCAAAAAAATATGCTAAGTATGGCGGAAAATGGACCTTTTTGGGCCAGACAGCGTGCCACCTAACCAGTTACAAAAGTTAAACCATCAGGAGCCATCGGCCAGTAAACAATAACCATTGGTAACATTGTTTTCTGGACGGGGTGCAGCACCCGACCAACACACACGAAGAAGCCGCCCGGAATCAGTTCCAGGGCGGCTTCTTTACTTTGTGCGCAAAGGTGTGTTACGCTTCCAAGGATTATTTTCCAAGAAATATCGAGAACCCAATATCCAGCGACAAACCACTGGTTGTTTCTTTTTCTTCTACACTGTTTCCACTGAAGTCGTCAACCGTGTCTTTGGAAATAAAACCATTGTAACCGAGCCCTAGATCAATGGAAAAGTGTTCGTTTGGAAAAATAGCGATCCCTGCACCGCCCCCAAAACGGGCCAAGCTGACCGAATTGTCGCTGTCACCATAATCGTACTGGCTTGCCCCAAAGGCGCCACTGCCACCAATCCACACCTTGGCTTTCGAACCGGCATCAATAAAATAACGCAACTCCGGACCCGCTAAAAACAACGAAGCGCTGATGTCATTGGAGCCCCCATCTTCAGTCACTTTTTGAGTCGAAAAGTTCAACAAAAGACCCGCCGACAGGTTGTCCACGATAAAATAATGCGCATTGCCACTGAAACCAAAATTGGCGTAATTTAATTTGCCTGCCTCTTCTCCATCCGTTTCGAGTTTATAGGAGCCAAATCCAACGCCCAATGCGTTGGTGGGCGCTATGCCACTGCCCGATGTCGGAGAAAAAGACGCAAAATTGTGCAGGCCAAACATCCAAGACCCTTGGTTGGTTTGGGCGTTTACGCCAAAAATTGACGCGAACGACAGCAAGACGGAGAGAAAAATTTGATTTTTCATAAACGAATAGATTTGGTGAAATAAATAAAGCAATTTGTGTTTGATGGTTACAAATATCGGCGCTACCACAGCTTTTTTTTCCTGATAAAAGTCATTGAGTAGGCTGTCCTTTGTCAGTGTTAAAAAACAGGTTTTTGCCAATAATAGGTAACTTGTTAGCGCGTCCGCGTCTGAGACAAAAAAAGTGGCCTTTTTGGATCACTCAGCGTGCCACCTAAGCAGTTACAATTTACCTTCGCTCCGAAATATGGAATCCGCACAACTTCAACGCATCATCTTTGGCCTTAAAATAAGGCAGTTTAGGCAAGAACGTGGCTGGAATTTTGAGGAATTGAGCCGAGAAACTGGCATCTCTGTCTCGTATCTCAATGAGATTGAAAAGGGAAAAAAATTTCCTAAACCCGCCAACCGCTTGAAATTGGCCGAGTCCCTTGGATTGTCGGTGGAATTCCTACTGTCCCCTGAACTGACCAAGCAGTTTGCCCCGTTGGGTGATTTGCTGCGGAGTAATTTTCTCAGCGAGCTACCCCTCGATTTATTCGGCATTGATATTCAGCAGATTGTAGAAATCATCGCCCGGGATCCCGACCGCGTAAACGCTTTTATTTCCGCACTCCTTGAAATTGCGCGGGTGTACTCTCTCCGGGAGGAACATTTTTATTTTGCAGCGCTGCGTGCCTATCAAGAATTGCGCAACAACTATTTTGAAGAAATTGAAGACCTTGCCAATGACTTCGTGCGCACCAACCACCTGCCTGAAAATGGTGGCGTCCCCTGTGCAACGCTGACGGCTTTGTTGGAAAACGCCTTTGGCTGCCGGGTTGAGCACGATGGATTGTCAGACTTCCCTGCACTACAAAGTATCCGGTCCGTGTATGTCCCTTCCTCGCGGCGGATTTTGTTGAATGGACAACTCCAAGAGCATCAACGCGCTTTTTACCTCGCCAAAGAACTCGGATTTCAGGTGCTCAACCTGAAAGAACGCCCCCTCGCCGCGAATTTTTCGCGGGTCAACTCCTTCGAAGAAGTCCTCAACAACTACAAAGCCGCCTACTTTGCCGTGGCCATTCTCATCAACCGCAAAGCCTTCGTACAAGATATTGGCGCCTTTTTTGCCGAAAAAAAATGGCACGGACAAACCCTCCTCCACCTCATGGAAAAATACCAGGCCAGTCCTGAAGTCTTGTTCCAGCGATTCAATGTCCTAACCAAAGATTTCGGCCTCGACAAAGTGTTTTTCCTGCGATTCATCCACGACCTCGACCGCGATACGTTTGAGATCGACAAAGAATTACACCTCAATCGAAGACATCAACCCCACGCCTCCGGTATCCACGAACATTACTGCCGCCGATGGCTCTCCCCAACCCTGCTGCGTGCTCTGCAACAACATCAACAGGTGTCAGACGACCATTCTATGGTGCGCTCAGGCATCCAAATTGCGTCGTTTATGAACACCGGAGAAGTGTATTTGTGCCTGTCTCTGGCCAAACCCGGGCGCCCAACCATCAACCGCAATGTCAGCGTAACCATCGGCGTATTGCTCGATGACCAAGCGAAAAAATTCATTCAATTCTGGGATGACCCGGCCATTCCACACACCATGGTCAACACCACCTGCGAGCGCTGCCCCCTGAACGACTGCGCAGAACGTGCCGCCAGCCCCTCCGTGCTGCTCCGCAAGGAAGGCAGAACAAAAGTACTGGATGCGCTGGCAATCGTGACGGCAGAACCGCCAAAACCACGCGAGAAGGGCCCGGAAGGCAAACGGTGATGTTACCGGTTCAAGGGTTGAACGCCCAGACCGGGTTTTCCATTCAATCGGAGAAAGCCGTTTTCCAAGACAAAACCACCCGACACCACATCTTCCACAAGATCAAAACTGCCGTCGAGGTCGAGGTATTGGGTGTTGGGGCATGCAAATGCCGCGTGAAGCGCAGCGGCAATACTGACAATGCTCTCGTCGTTGCAACCCCAAAAAAGGTCAATGTCCGCATTTTCAGCCGTTCGGGCAATGTCAAGTGCGTTCAATATCCCCCCACATTTCATCAGTTTTATGTTAAAAATGCCAAATGGCTGTGGCGCCAGGGCGAGTTTGCACGCCATGGCAGCGCTGGTCAAGGACTCATCGGCGGCGAATTTTTTTCTGTCTGCAGCACCAAAGTCCAACAACGCCACTTCTTGTCCAACCGGCAATGGTTGTTCCACCAACTCAATGTCAAGACTTTTCGTCGCCTGGAGAAAAGTGTGCAACGCCTTGGTGTCATAGCCCTGGTTGGCATCAACCCTGATCTTGAAATAGTGGTTAAAATGTGTTTTCAGGGCTGTCAACCGTTCAATGTCTTCTGCCACATCTTCACCAGTTTTCACTTTTAAGACCTTAAAGCCAAGTTTTTGAAATTCCGCTGCTTCCCGGATCATCTCTTCCATCGGCATGATACCAATGGTGACCGATGTTGGCAACGCCTGCACTTTTTGGCCGTAAAGTTCAACGACAGGCACCCCCATCCATTGGCCCAACGCATCGTGCAAGGCGATATCCAGCACCGCCTGTGTGCCTGGAAATCCTGAAAATTGCGCCGATTTTTCTTGAATTAACGTGCGATAATCGCGAATATCACGGCCTACCAGCTCCTCAAAACAGGTTTCCTGTAAACGCGAATAGGTTCCCTGACAGGTTTCACCCACCACTTCTTCTGCCGGACTAGCCGCTCCAATGCCCGTGATGCCATGCTCCAACTCTATTTCCAAAAACACATTTTCCACTGCTGAAAACGTATATCCTGCAATGCGATAGGGCTTTCGCAAGGCCAGGTTTTTAAGGTAGGCATGGACGCGCTTGATTTTCATGGCAGCAGGTTTTTCAACACAGGAAGCGCCCTGAGCACGCCTTCCTGCAAGGGAAGCAGGACGGGAATACCAAACTGGGCTTCATACGCCTGTTGGAAATGAAATGCTTCTGTGTCCGTACACCCTTGGGTATTGAGCGCGATGGCCAACACCCGGGCGCCAAATTTTTCGATGATGTCAATTTCCGATGCCACATCCGGAATGACGCCCCAATGGGGTTCATCGTCAAAATACCGACGCTTGGGCGCATGGACCAGTATTACGTGTTTGGCGTTCCCGGAGATCAGAAATTCTAGTCCGCAGGGGCCGCTGGGATTTCTAAGCGACGATTGACCTTCGATCAGTATCAGGTCGGCATTGGTTTCTTCCCAACAGGTTACCACCGCATGCTCCACCTCGCCAGCTACAAAATCGTTTAAGGTAGCGTCAAATATAAACCCATATTGACCACCCTGAAGCCAACCCGTCTGCCCTGTATAAATCATTTCTGCCCGGATTCCCACGGTTTGACACGCCTGCCGGAGCATGCGGGCGGTGGTGCGTTTCCCAACAGCACAGTCGGTGCCAATGACTGCGATGATGGGCGCCTTGACTTCGTATATTTTTCCGGACCAGAAATGCAGTTCTTTGCGGCTTTTGGGTTTTCGAACATCCACCAATGACACCCCAAATTCAGCTGCCAGTGCAACCAGTTCTGGATGCTCTACCAAGTATTCATGCAACCCATTGACAATGGAGACGCGGTGTCTAATGGCCATTTTTATGATGTCCAACATATCCGGAGGCAACACGCCACCGACTGTTGCAACGCCAACAATCAGGTAATCCACCCTTTTTACCTGCTCAAACGCTGCTGTAAAAGAATCGAAAATGGGGATGTTGCGGAATTTTCCGTCCAATGCGACGCCTGCATCAAGCCCTGCTGCCAGGGGATCTATGACGCCCTGGATGTCGAAGCGTTCCGTACCGCGAATAAGCCCGTGGGCAGTTTTCGCATCGGTGGTTTGGAACAACCCATTGGTGAGTATAAATGCCTTATTCATGTTGTTTTTGATGTGCGTTAACTTGGTTGGGTGCGTTTTCGAGAAGAAAGTGGCCATTTTTTGTCTCAGACGCGACCACCCAACCAGTTGCGTAAAATCTTACCTTTTAATGAACATACCGGGGTATTTTCCAGTAGATTGGCCAGCTTGATATACAAGTTGACCATTTACCCATACTTTTTCAATCCCGGTGGACAGCGCTTTTGGATTGGTAATATCGGCGTTGTCTTTCACCGTTTCTGGGTTGAACAGCACAAGATCGGCATAATTACCTGCTTGAATGATTCCCCTGTCAGACAGGCCCAGGTGCTCGGCAGAGAGCGCTGTCATTTTATACACCGCTGTTTCCAGGGGCATTATTTTCTTTTCGCGCACATACCTGCCGAGTATGCGCGTAAATGCGCCGTATCCACGGGGGTGACCATGCCCGGAGCCATCCGAACAGATATTGGTTTGGGGCCAGACGAGAAAGTTTTCCACGTCGGGCTCATCCATAGATTTTCCCATGATGGCCTCAATTCCGCCGTCAAAATCAGGGTTTTGTTCGTCAAATGCTGCTGCCATGGCAATGAGTTTCATGAGTGTTTCGGCAGCATTTTCGTGGCGCAGGGCTGCAATGGCCGCAAGCGTTTTGCCGGCATATTGTTTGTTGGGGGCAAACCGGACGACGATGGATTTTTCCGGATCACACAGTTGGGTTACAGCAAATGCTGCGCTGGCGGGGTTGGTATAATCACGGTTTGGAAACAGCACGCGCAAGGTGGAATTCCAGAAATCATACGGGTAACAGTCTGCCGTGATGTCAATACCTGCATTTCGCGCCGCCTGGAGTCTTTCCAACAGGTCTGAGGATGTCCCCCATTGGTCCCGTTTTGCAATTTTGATGTGGGAAATTTGAACGGGGATATGTGCTTCCTTTCCGATTTCAATAATTTCGTCCACCGCTTCGTCGAGGTTGATGTCTTCACTCCTGATATGGCTGATGTAGCGCCCACCGGCGGCAGCGGCTATTTTCGCCAATTCCAACACTTCGTCTCTGTTGGAATAAAAGGCTTCTTCGTATTCCAAACCGGTGGAAAGCCCCAAGGATCCTTTCGCCATTTCTGCCTGAAGCGCCGCTTTCATGGTTGCAACTTCAGCCAGTGTAGCGATTCTGAACAGATTTTTTGCACCCATGACGTCTTCTCGAAGGGTTGACTGTCCCGTGTAGGTAGCTACATTGATGGAGACGGGCGTTGTTTGGAAAAAATGTTGTATAGTATCAATGGGCACACTGACGCCATCTTGCCCGATCACAATGGTTGTAATGCCCTGGTTGATTGTTGGGAGCGCTTCGGGAGCGCTTCCAAGTCCTCCGAAATGGTGGCTGTGGCTGTCAATAAACCCCGGCGCGAGGGTCAATCCCTGTCCATCGGTGACCGTTTCCCCCTCGAAAGGCATCAGGTCCCCAACTTCCCAGATTTTATCATTTTTCAGACGGACCGAGGCTGTTTTGGCTGGCGTACCGGTGCCATCAAGGAGGGAAATATGGGTAATCAATTGAAATTTAGGCAATTTCACAGTTTTCCCGTCCAATACCTCGAGCGCTATTTTTCTGGCTGTATCATCGGAACCGCTGGTCAGTATGATAATCGTCTGCTTTTTTTCAATATTTCGAATGAAGGCATGGCAGCCACCGGCCCGGAAGCCTACAGGGTTGTCCCTGACGCTATCTTTTCCCATCATCCAACCGAACCCATTGTTGTCCGTGGCGCCATCGGCACGTTTTTCGGGTGCAACGACTGCTTTCCAGGTTTTCAAACGAAACAGTTTTTCCGTATAAAGCGCCTGATCCCATTTCAACAAATCTTCTGCAGAGGCATACACATTACCATCGCCTATTACACCATCCAAGCGCGTAAGATCGTGTAACACGTCCACACCGTCCTGTCGTTTGAAGCCAAATACCCTGTTGGTCGGTGTATCTTTCACCCGAAGGCTGTATATATAGGTGTTGGTCATGCCCAAGGGCCCAGTCACCTGCTGTTGAAAAAACGTTTCAATGGGTTGTGCCGACACCTGCTCCATGATAGAGGCAAGCAACACATAATTGGTATTACAATAGCCCCAATGTGTTCCGGGGGCATACGCAGCCGGTGGTTTATAGGATTTTAACAGTTCGAGCACCTTTTCATTGGTGAGGGTATCGAGGGTATTGTGGTATCGGATTGCCAAATCGGTATAGTCGGGCAATCCGCTGGTGTGGGTCAGCAAGTGCCGGAGGGTGACCCCTTCGTATGGAAAATCGGGAAAATATTGGCGAACGGCATCGTCGAATTGTAATTTCCCGCTTTCTTGGAGCACTACGACCATCGCGGCCATGAATTGCTCAGACAATGACCCAAGGTTGAACGATGCGGCGGTCGTGCGTATTTTCCGGGTGTCGGGATGCGCTATTCCCAATGCTTTTGCGTACACCACCTTTCCCTGTTCGGCCACCAAAACAGTGCCGTTGAAGGAGGCCTGGCCGTGGAGTACGGACAAAACCGTGTCGAGTTTGCGCAACTGATCAGGGGTAACTTGCGCCGATAAAGCAGGTTGAGCAACCCAAAAAAGCACAACAAAAAAGCATACATGGCGAATTGATTTCATAAAATGGTGTGTGGTTTGCATTGCACTGTCTGAAAACATGTCATCTGTTTCATGGGTGCAAGCGGCACAAAAATGTCGCCTTGCACCCACCGTGAAATCGATGCCCAAAGTTGGCCCAAAAAAACAGTATTTTTATCGCGAAAATGCAACTGGTTGGGTGGTCGCGTCTGAGGCAATAAAAATGGGCTGTTTTTTGCCCGACGCAACGGATTTTTGTAGGCTGTAGCAGCGCTAGGGTTAAAAAAATTCCGACGTATGGCAAAAAATGGACCTTTTGGGGCCAGACAGCGAGCGACCCAACCAAGTTACGCGCAATTTTGGTTTTCAGCACATGACAGAACTACAACAACGCAACAAGGCTTTTCGCGATTTTTTGAGCACCCTCAACCCTGCCCAACGCGCTGCTGTAGAAAAAACAGAGGGACCAACCCTCGTCATTGCAGGCCCCGGTACCGGAAAAACCCATATACTCGCAGCCCGGATCGGCAATATCCTGTTGAATACCGACGCCAGGGCTCAAAATATCCTCTGTCTAACTTTTACCGATGCCGGGGCCAATGCCATGCGAAAACGCCTGCTGGCGCAAATTGGCCCGGAAGCCCATCGGGTGCCCATCTATACCTTTCACGGCTTCTGCAACCGCGTCATTCAAGAAAACACCGAACACTTTGGCTCGGGAGAACTGGAACCCCTAACCGACCTGGAACGCATCGAAATCGTGCGGGAACTGCTGACAAAATTGCCGGTTGAAGACCCTTTGCGCGCTGGCTATAAAGATGTTTTTCAATGCGAAAATCAGCTCCGAGACCTGTTTTCTAACATGAAAAAAGAGGGCTGGACACCCGGTTTTGTGTTGAAAAAAACCAACGAGTTTCTACAGGGTCTGCCCACCAACCCCGACTATATTTACCAAAAAAAATTCGGCACAGCAGCGAAAGGTGATCCTAAATTGATCGCAATCGCAGACATGACGGCCAAACTTGAACGCCTGAAATCAGCGGCTGACCTGTTCCCAAAGTACCAAACAGCACTCGAAATCGCCGGCCGTTATGAATTCGAGGATATGCTCCTGTGGGTGAACCGCGCTTTTGAAAAAAATGAGGCTCTGCTCCGCACCTACCAAGAGCGGTACCAATATATCCTGGTGGATGAATTTCAGGATACCAACGGCGCTCAATTCAACCTCCTCATACAATTGCTCGATTTCTGGGATATTCCTAATATTTTTATCGTCGGCGATGACGACCAAAGTATTTACGAATTTCAGGGCGCACGGCTCGCCAACCTCCTCCATTTTTCACAACGGTACCGTGATGGTCTTGATATCATTGTCCTGGAAGAAAATTACCGCTCCACGCAAGACATCCTCGACGCCGCCAAAAACGTGGTAGAACACAATCAACTGCGCGCCATCGACAAACTTGAGGGTGGGCTGACAAAATCGCTGCACGCACACAGCCCCTCCATGTCGCAGCCGCTTGTACATGCCTACAAAACCCGCCTGCATGAACTCGCTGGCATTGTCGATAAAATTGATCAAATGGTGAAAACCGGGGTCAAACCCTCCGATATTGCCGTATTGTACAGCCAACACAAACAGGTACTTCCATTACAATCGCTCCTAGGCAAAAAGGGCATTCCTTTTCAAACAAAACGCCCCGTCAATATCTTAGAAGTGCCCACCATCGTACACTTCCGGGAACTACTGCGCTATCTGCAAGACGAACTGCTACAGCCTTTCTC
>CAIZLM010000295.1 GCA_903933805.1 uncultured Bacteroidota bacterium
CTTTTCGGGCAAGACAGCGTGGTCGCGTCTGAGACAAAAAAAGTAGCTATTTTTTGCCAGACGAAGCGGATTTTTGCAGGCCGTAGCAGCGCTACGGTCAAAAAAATATACGAAGTATAACGGAAAATGGACCTTTTTGGGCCAGACAGCGTGCCTACCAACCGGACACGTTCACTTGGAAGTGGATTTGGGTACAGGCAATGAAGCCTGAGTAGGAACGCAGGGGGCAAGATCAGGGGGGGGCAGTAAAAGTGGGCTCAGAACGAAGGGTGAGCTCAGTTGGGAGTCCTTAGGAGTTGTTTTTTTTGTTGGACGAGCAGTGGTAATATTTTTTCTGCGAGCGAGATCAAGGAATAGGCCAATGAGGCGGATTCTGATTCAATCACGGGCGTTTTTTTGACAAATAATTCTAAGTCTGCCGTCATTTCCTGTAAATGATGCATGCCCAACATGGCGAAATTGGGTTTCATCTTGTGGGCAAGTTTGTACACTTGGTCCCAATTTTGTTGGTGTACAAACGCTTCTAGGTTTTTCAGGGCTGTTGGTGTTTCTGCAAGGAAAGCATCAATAATGGTTCCAATAAAATGGGTATCGCCGTTACTCATTTCCATGAGGTAGCCTAAGTCCATGAGGGACGATTTTTTCGACGTATTGACGATGGTTTCGATTGGCTCACTTAGTTCCCGAATGGATCGCAAGATGTGTTCTTGCAGCATTTTTGGGGCTATAGGTTTGGTGAGGAAACCATTCATACCGGCTTCAAAGGCCCTTCTTTTTTCATCGGACATGGCTGCTGCCGTGAGCGCGATGATGGGAACATTTTGGTTTGGATTATTCATATTGCTTCGGATGGCGAGGGTTGTTTCACAACCATCCAGTTCTGGCATGTGAATGTCCATCAGTATTACATCGAAACGTGTTGCGGCAGTTTTTTCCAAGGCTTCCAGGCCGTTGTTGGCTACCTCGAAGGTACATTCCCAAGTTTCAATGGTTTTGCAGATCAACTTTTGGTTCATCAGATTGTCTTCAACAATCAGGAAATGCAAATTTTTCTTTATTTTTTGGCTTTTTAGTTGGTCGATGTCAGACAATATTTTGTGGTTCAGTACGGGAATACCGGAGTTTCCCATCAGGAGGGAAAAAATAAAATCTGAACCAACGCCCAGTTCGCTTTCTACCCGAATGGAACCTCCTTGCATTTCGACAAGTTGTTTGACGATGGTTAGGCCCAGGCCTGTTCCGCCAAATTTTCGGTTGATCTGCACATCGGCTTGTTTAAAATATTCAAAAATAGTTTCTAGTTTATCTGCTGCGATACCGATGCCGGAGTCGTGAACCCGAACCTCTAGGAGGTATTGTTCGTCGGATTTTTCCAGTAATTTTATGGAGACGCTGATGACGCCCTTTTCCGTAAATTTGGTGGCATTTCCCAGCAAATTGGTCAGTATTTGGTTCAAACGGGTAGGGTCCCCTATGACGACGTTTTCAATGCTGGGATCCACGTAGCACGATATTTCGACGTCTTTTTTGCTGATTCTATAATGGATGGTTTGAACCAAAGAGTGCACGAGATATTCCAGGTCAAACGGTTTTTGTTCAAATTCTACTTCGCCGGCGTCAATTTTTGAGAGGTCTAGGATATTGTCAATAATACCGAGGAGGCTATCGGCGGAGAATCGCAAGCTGTTGAGGTAATCTTTTTGGACAGTGTTGGGCTTAGTTTCATCCAGGAGGTGCGTCATGCCGATGACGGCATTGATGGGGGTTCTGATTTCGTGGCTCATGTGGGTCAGGAACTGTCTTTCGGCCAAGCGTGCCCTGTCAGCGATCATTTTTGCTTCTGCCAGTTCATTTTCCAGCTTTTTCCGGTCTGTGAGGTCAAATTGAATGCCAATGGAACCAACGATTTGACCTTGGGAATTTTTTACCGGAGCCCCGCTGATAAGGCCCCAAATGAGTTCGCCGTTTTTTCGTTTCATTTGAATCTCATAGACACTGGCCTGGTCCATTTTTCGTTCGTCCAGTCGTTCTGAAATAATTTTTTTGTATGAATCGGTGAGGAATTGGTTGCCTGCATTGATTCCGATGAGTTCCGCTGGTTCATAGCCAACCATTTGGCAAAATGCATTGTTTGCGCGCAGGATGGTATCTTCCAAGTCAACCTCCAAGAGTCCCAGGGCCATATTTTCGAGTACACCGCGATATTTTTCTTCGCTTTCCAGGATGGCTTTCTGGTTATGTTCTCGTTCTGTGATATCCCGATATTGCCAAAGTTGCCCTTCGAATTTATGATGGGCAAACAGTGGGATGAAATTTCGCTCAATAATGCGTCCATCGGCCATGTTGAGGACTTCATTTTCGACGATCATGCCATTTTTGATGGCATCATGTGTGCTTTGAATGAATGAGTCGGGGTCTTGGAA
>CAIZLM010000296.1 GCA_903933805.1 uncultured Bacteroidota bacterium
CGCTTCGGCGCATGGAAGGGGGGATTTATGCGTGAGAAACACAAATTTCCCCTCCATTTTTCTTTTCCGATATATCAAAGAACTAAACCCGGTTTCTTCACCGGAAAATGTGTACCCTTTCTAAACCAATTTTTTAACATGAAAGTTGAATTGTGGGCGATTGGCAAAACCAATGAAAAATACCTCGAAGTGGGTATAGAAATATTTGAAAAACGAATACGCAATTATTTGCCGTTCACTTTTGTCGTTTTCCCTGACGTTAAAATTAAGTACCCAGATCCGATTCAATTAAAAAGTGAAGAAGGAAAGAGTTTTCTTGCCAAGCTAGCCGCAGACGATTACCTTGTTTTGCTGGATGAACGTGGTCTCGAATTTACCTCTGTTGGCTTGGCAAATTGGACAGAACGTCGTCTGTCTGGCCCCGGCAGGAAAATGGTTTTCCTCATTGGCGGCGCTTTTGGTTTTTCTCCAGAAGTTTTCAACCGTGCCGATGAAAAAATTGCCCTTTCTAAACTTACCTTTAGCCACCAAATGGTCCGGTTGTTTTTTCTTGAGCAACTTTACCGTGCGATGTCAATCCTGAAAAACGAGCCATATCACAACGAAGGTTGATGGTTTGAAACCAGTTACTTTTTTTCTGCGCCTTCAGTAGGTGCTTCACACGCCCTTTTTTTATCTCCAATCCATATTGTATCATGGCTGTTACCTACATCATCATTGCTTTTACGTGTATCATTTCTTTTATAGGATTCAACGATAGACACCTTTTTATCAAGTTAAAACACTGGCCCTATGAGGAACAACGGAAAGGAGAGCATTACCGGTGGCTCACGGGAGGGTTACTGCATGCAAATCCGATGCACTTGATTTTTAATATGTTGACGCTCTATTTTTTTGGGTTGAAAGTAGAAAGCTGGTTTCGCATGACATTTGCAGACATGGGCGTGACGCTGTACGTGTTGTTTTATCTGGCCGCAATTGTGGCAGCGTCTTCTGCCACCTACTTCAAGTTTAGAAATTCGCCCGGCTTCGCCAGTATTGGCGCATCTGGTGCAGTGGCCGCGGTGCTGTTTGCGGCCATTTTACTTGACCCTATGAGCGAAATTATGTTTATTTTCTTGCCAATACCCATTCGGGCGTTCATTTTTGGCGCACTTTACCTATGGTACAGTGCATACGAGGCCAAACAAGGAGGCGACAATATTGACCATACAGCACACTATTATGGTGCTTTATTTGGCTTTTTCTTTCCCATCGTGCTTTCTCCAGGCTTGGCGATTTCCTTCTTGAATCAAATAAATGCATGGATTCACAGTTTTTGATCTGGAATTGGCCTTAGCGTTGTAAGTTTGCATTTTTTTAGGCTCCGTAGTTCAACGGATAGAATGGAGGTTTCCTAAACCTTTGATATGGGTTCGATTCCCGTCGGGGCCACCCCTTTTTTTGTCACAGCCAATGCCACGCTATATTTGCTACAAATGGGGCAGTCTTCCTTTTGGTGCCCCCTTGCCGGGCAATATTTGCGTCCAAAAAAGATGATTTGCAGGTGCAATTTATTCCAAAGGTCTTCAGGGAAAATAGCTTTCAAATTGCGCTCTGTTTCTACAACATTTTTTCCACTGCTTAGGCCCCAGCGCGTTGCCAGTCGGTGAATGTGGGTATCTACCGGAAAAGCTGGATGACCAAAAGCTTGAGACATCACGACAGAGGCTGTTTTATGTCCGACACCAGGTAAGGCCTCCAATGCTTCAAAGCTTTCTGGAACTTCGCCGCCGTGTTTTTCCATAATAATTGACGACAATGTACTGATGGCCTTGGATTTAGCCGGGGAGAGTCCGCAGGGCTTGATGATTTCCCGTATATCCTCCACAGGCACCTTTGACATTGCCAGTGGGGTGTTGGCACGGGCAAACAATATTGGCGTGATTTTATTCACCCGTTCATCGGTGCATTGCGCTGAAAGTAATACAGCAATAAGCAGCGTATAAGGGTCTGTGTGTTGCAGAGGAATAGGAGTTTCCGGAAACAATTCATCCAGAATATTCAAAATGTCAAGTGCTTTTGCCTTCAATTTGGGTGAAAGGCGGGGAGACTGGGTGGTTGTCATACAATAGTTAAAAAAATAATGCGCGGCATCCCACAGTTGATCAAGAAATTGTGCTCTTCGATGGATACGCCGCGCAAATTATATTATATGGTAGCTTTGTTGTAGCGATCGGCAACAACTTTCCAGTTGATCAGGTTGTTAAACGCCGTGATATAATCAGGGCGCTTGTTCTGATATTTCAAGTAATAGGCGTGTTCCCACACGTCCAATCCGATGAGTGGTGTTCCAAGTTGTTTCACCACGTTGGTCATCAAAGGATTGTCTTGGTTTGGAGTGGCAGAAATGAACAGTTTTTTATCTGGACCTACACAAAGCCATGCCCAACCTGATCCAAAAACGCTCTTAGCAGCTGCGGCGAACTGCTCTTTGAATTTATCGTGTGACCCAAAAGCCGCATCGATGGCCGCTCCCAGGTTGCCTGAGGGCATTTCGCTTCCACCTGGGGCGATGGTTTGCCAGAAAAAAGTATGGTTCCAGTGCCCCCCGCCGTTGTTTCTAATTTTTTTATCTACATCGGAGGTCGAGATACGCGCCATGATGTCTTCTAATTCATACGCAGCATACACCGTGTCTTTAACAGCATCGTTGAGGTTGGTGACGTAAGCGTTGTGGTGCTTGTCGTGGTGGATTTCCATGGTCATTTTGTCGATGTGGGGCTCTAATGCACCGGTATCATACCCAAGTGGAGGCAGTGTAAATGGACCAGAGCGGAGTGATTTGGGTGGTGGCATCGGCACAATTGGCGGCGTACCAACCTTGGCGGCAGTTTTGCACGCTTGTAAGAATGAACTGCCAGCAGCCGCAATACCCAAAAATAGGCCGGTTTTTAAAAACGTACGTTTTTCCATGATTTAAAATAATATTGAAATGGTGTGAATTAGAAAACAGGAATATTCAATGTGCGCAACGGATTGCGTTAACACCCCAAAATACAGGAAATTTTCTGAACATGGATGCTGATCATGATCAGCATCTAGTTTTAAGATATTCAAACGACTGGTATAGATTGCCCTAAAAGACCTACTTTTGCTTTATGGGCGACTTTCAAACAACTGTTGCTTACACCAAAATGAACCAAGAGCAGGAAAAAGAACCATATTTGTCAGACGAAGGTATTGCCGATCTGCCGGATATTGAAACGGATGATTTGTTGGGGAGTGAAGATTATTTTGAACGGCATGAAATTGTGGCTGATAACCGGCAAACGCTTATTCGATTGGATAAGTTTTTGATGGATCGACTTTCCAATAAGTCGAGAAATAAAGTCCAGAATGCCATTCGTGCCGGTTCTGTTACCGTGGATGATCAGGAGGTAAAGCCAAATTACAAGGTAAAACCGGGCAACACCATTAGTATTGTACTTCCCCGTTCTGCAGAAGGATCCCACGAAATTGTGGGCCAAAACATTCCACTGAACATCGTGTACGAAGATGAGGATGTACTGGTTATCAACAAACCGTATGGCATTGCGGTTCACCCAGGCGTAGGAATACCCAACGGTACGGTTGTAAATGCTATTTCTTGGCATTTACAACAGCAAGCACTGACATTGCCGATAAAAGAGGGCAATGATCCCAATCGAGCGGGTATCGTGCACCGCATTGACAAAGATACCACCGGGTTGATGGTTATTGCAAAAAACGATTATGCCATGGCCCATTTGGCCAAGCAGTTTTTTAATCACACCATTGAGCGCCGGTATCAAGCCATTGTTTGGGGAGATATGGAGGGTGATGCGGGTACTATTCACGGTCATATTGGCAGGAACCCCAACGATAGGAAGTTGTTCATGGTGTTTCCAGAGGGTGAAGAGGGCAAGTGGGCGGTCACCCATTGGCGTATTTTAGAGCGTTTCTATTATTGTTCGTTGGTAGAATGTCGGCTGGAAACCGGCAGAACGCATCAAATAAGGGTACACCTCAAATCAATTGGGCACACGTTACTGGGGGATCCTAGATATGGTGGAAATCAGATATTAAAGGGAACTCTTTTTACCAAATACAAGCAGTTTGTAGAAAATTGTCTAAAAATATTGCCGAGACAAGCGCTACACGCCAAAGTTTTGGGATTTGTTCACCCACGTTCGGGGGAACTGCTCCGCTTTGAATCAGATCTTCCAGAAGATATGGTCTCCGTACTTGATAAATGGCGTACATACGTCAACGCAAGAAGAGATGATGCTTAATTTATATGTATGTAACTGGTTAGGTGGCACGCAGTCTGGCCCAAAAACGCTACTTTTTTTGTCTCTAATACGACCACCTAATTTTTGTTGCTCCTAAAACCAAGAACTTTATGGAAGCCTCCCATCCGTTCAAAACCAATGAATTTCTAGAGTATCTGTCGCGTCCGAAGCGGGTGGTTTTTATCGTAAATCCCAGAGCAGGCACCAATTTGCAAAAACACATCGGAGAAGCCGTTGACAAATACTTGAATCACAGGCGTTTCGTGTACAGTATTTGGTCCACAGCCTACCCAGGACATGGTTATGAGTTGGGGAAAAAAGCGGTGGAGGAGGGTTTTGAAATCGTGGTGGTGGTGGGCGGAGATGGTTCGGTGAATGAGATCGCCCCTGCCTTGATCGGCACCAAGGTATCCTTGGGCATAATACCCGCCGGCTCTGGCAATGGATTGGCCATGCACCTCGGTTATGGCCGGGAAGTTTCCAAAGCGGTTGCAAAATTGAACACAGCAGAGAATCAGTTGATTGATGTAGGTTTGTTGAATGAACGTCCTTTCTTTAATATGGCGGGTATTGGCTTTGATGGATTTGTTTCAAACCTAATGAAAGAACAGACCTGGCGCGGTTTCTTGCCTTACTTTCTTAAAACAATCGAGGCTGGACTTACGTATTCACCCAGTACCTGTCGAATAGAATTGGATGATCGGGTGTTGACCGAAAAATGCTTTGTAATTGCCATTGCCAATGGCCCCATGTATGGTTATAATATGCAAATTGCACCGGATGCCCGATTGGATGACGGTTTGTTTGAGGTAGTTATACTCAAGGATGTGCCGCGTTGGCAGTATTTTGCAGCCGTTCCGTCCACCTTTACCGGTAAAATATACGACGAGGCTTTTGTGGAACATTTTACCACCCGACATGTCGTTATCAGTGCCGACCAGCCACTTCACCTACATGTAGATGGCGAAGGACTGCTGTCAGAGCAAATGCTACGATTTGACATAAAGCCGAGTGCCCTCAATGTGTTGGTACCGTTGAAGGTTCCCCTTGATTCCGATGTTTTAGCCAATTAGTCAATGTTTTAACCATGCGTAAAAAAAATTCCAATGGTGGTCTAGTCTTTTCCACCGATCCTTCTGTTAAAATTGAGCCTGAAAAAGGTGAATTCCAGGACATTTCCTTCGATAAGCAGGTATTAAGGGTGTGGCTTGAACGCGGTCGTGGCGGAAAAGAAGCCACGGTCGTAAAGGGTTTCGTTGGCTCTGACGACAGCTTGTCTGATCTGGCAAAAATGATAAAAAGTAAGTGTGCTGCCGGGGGGAGTGCCAAAGATGGTATCATTATTGTCCAGGGTGACCACCGGGATAAAGTGTTGAAAATGCTCTTGGATGTTGGTTTTAAAAATGTAAAAAAAGCCGGCGGCTAGGATTGTCTTGGAAATTAAGACAAACTAACGTAACCAAGCAATTACTTGCACTCAAGGTCTTCGAATGGCCTGAATGAACGACGTATCTATATGAAAACCATTGTATTTGTTTGCCATAGGGTCCCACTTCTTTTGATTTTCAGCGTTGTGGTGGTATCCTGTAATCCTGCCATTCATGGCGGTGTCGCGGTGTCGCCATTGAAACCAACCAAACCAATGTCGTCCCACGTACCCATGGATACGGTTCACTGGACGCCAGCGGCTACGCAATCTCCGATCAAAAACGAGTCTTCCCCAATTCGAAACAATCCGCGACCTTCCACAGGAGAAATTTACCACATCGCTTTTATGCTGCCTTTTCTCACCAAACAAGCTATTTCCGGTACGGTACCCGATAAAAGTCGTTTGGCGCTTCAATTTTACGCTGGCGCCAAGATTGCTTTGGAAGAGGTTTCTACAGTGGAAAATATCAACGTTACGGTGGATACGTGGGACTCCCAAGTCAATGATACAGATTTTCAGGCATTGCTCAACAGTACGCCTCAATTGAATAAAACATCTGTTTTTATTGGGCCAATTCGTGCTTCACATGTGGCTTTAATGGCTGAATGGGCTAAAACCAGACATAAAATAGTGATTTCCCCCGAAACACCCAATGCTGATATCACATCCAAAAACCCGGACTTCATTCAAACCAATCCTTCCTTGAGGGCACACTGTTCTGCCATTACCCAGCACATACGGGCGTTGTATCAACCGGAATTGGTTACCTTGGTTTGCAAACAAAAAGAGTCCGACCGTCTTCCCTATTTTCAGGAAAAAAATAATCAAATGGGTAGTTCGAAGCGGTTTTCAGAACTGGTATTACCCGATGAAGCTACTAATTTCGACAAAATTGACCTAAAAAAATACTTAAAACCTGGAAAAACAGCGGTCTTTGTACTGCCATCTTGGGGAAGCCAGGATTTCGTGATGGCTTTCTTGCGCAAGCTCAAAGAAGTTAAAGGCGCCAATGCTGTTGAGGTGTACGGAATGCCACAGTGGCAAAGTTTCGAAGTTATAGACGCAGAGTATTTTACAGATATGAACGTACACATAAGCGCCGCGTCCTACATAGACTACAGCGACTTACGCGTTAAAGCATTTCAACAGCGATTTTATGAATCAACGGGTACTATTCCCGATGAAGATGGTTTTAACGGGTATGACGTGACCCTTTTTACAGCAAAAATGCTGGCCCGTTATGGTTTATCATTTCCAGAACATCTGGAAGATGCACCCTTCCAAGGATTGCATGAAACATTTGTGTTTTCTAAAACATTCAGCAATGGTGGCCTTGATGGTGGTAGCAATAAGCCGGATTACCATGAAAACACCAAAGTGAATATTTTGAGATTTGGAAAATCCGGTTTTGAGCCTGAAAATCGTTGATGTCATTTTTTGCAACTGGTTAGGTGGTACGCTGTTTGGCAAAAAAAGACCAATTTTTTTCTCAGACGCGACCACGCTATATCTTTTTTATTACTTTTGAAATATAATTCAATACCTCGTCGCGCCCGGTTCTGTACTCAGAAGAAGTAATGAAATAAGGGGGCAATGTTTCCCATGTTTTAGACAACTCCTCTAAAAATAAATTGACGTGTTTTTCTAGGGTTACTTTTCCAATTCGATCACTTTTGGTGAACAAGATGGCAAATGGAATACCGTTTTCACCCAATCCATTGATGAATTCAAGGTCGATTTTGGTGGGTGTAAGGTTGGAATCAACCAAAACAAAGGCCAACGCCAGTTCATCGCGTTCGAGCAAATAGCCATTGATCATATTGGACAACTGCTGCTGACCTTTTTTGGATATTTTGGCAAAACCATAACCGGGCAAATCCACCAGATTCCAGTTGTTGTTGATGAGAAAAAAATTAATCAATCTAGTTTTACCAGGTGTTCCGGAAACTTTTGCAAGTCCTTTTCTACCGGTAAGCATGTTGATGAGTGAAGATTTTCCCACGTTGGATCGGCCAATAAAGGCAAATTCAGGTGGACCGCCGTTGGGGCAAGAACTAACCTTAGGGTATGAACAGACGAAATCGGCGCTTATGATGTCCAAATTGGATCGCTTTTGTAAAGGTGAGAGGACGTGGTTAATAGGGCAAAATTAATCATTTGAAAAGTAATGCTTAACATTCCCGGTTACCAAAGGGTTAAAAGCTCAATATAAGGGAAATTATTTGTACCAAGTTGGTAAAAACGCCGTTTTCATGTTCTTGTTAATCGAATAAATCTACTATGAAAAATCAATTTATTGCCATTCTCCTGCTTTTAGGTTGCCACGTGGCACAAGCCCAGTTTTTCTCTTTTGGTATCAAGGGGGGTATTAATACCCAGATCGACAAACCTAGCGATATTGTGATAGGTTCTGGAGGTAATCCGTTTAACTTGGGTGTGGATAATATCGACTTTGGCGCTCAATTTGGCACATTTTTCCGGTTTGGCAACAAGGTTTTTATTCAGCCAGAGCTTGTGTTCAATTCGAATCACACCGACTATAAAGTCGGTGATCCAAATTTGGTACAAACTATATACAAGGAAAAATATCAATATTTAGATTTGCCGGTGATGCTGGGATTCAAACTCGGACCAGTAAGGATACAAGGTGGCCCAGTTGGCCATATATTTTTAAATTCAACGTCAGAACTGACGGATATCAATGGCTATAAAGCCAAATTTAAACAAATGAATTGGGGATACCAGACAGGTATAGGCATTGGATTTGGCAGATTTGCCATTGATGCCAGATACGAGGGTAACTTCTCAAAAGAAGGCGACCACATTACGTTTTTCGGCGACCCATATTCCTTTAGTACCAACCCTGCCAGAATTATTTTGGGGCTGAGTATTGCCTTAAAAAAATAAAGTAACTGGTTAGCGTGGTCGCGTCTGAGACAAAAAAGTGACCATTTTTTGCCAGACGAAGCGGATTTTTGTAGGCCGTAGCAGCGCTACGGTCAAAAAAATCTGCGAAGTATGGCGGAGAATGGGCCTTTTTGGGCCAGACAGCGTGCCACCCAACCAGTTACAAAATAAAACTGGTTAGCGTGGTCGCGCCTGAGACAAAATAATATAACTTGTTCTCAACATCCATTGCCGACGTTTATGATGTACGTTGCCAATGGATGTTGGGAACAAGTTATTGGATGCCTGTTCATTTCAAGGCATCCATTAGTTTGAGCGTTGCAATGGCTCGGTGGCTTATGCTGTTTTTAATTTCGTCGCCCAGCATGGCAAAAGTCTGTTGATGATTTTTTGGAATAAAAATCGGGTCGTATCCGAAACCGTTGACGCCACTCTTTTCCAGGGCGATTTCACCTGCACAGATACCCTCTATCAAGGTTTCTTGGCCGTTTGCAATCAAGGCAATGACCGTTCGAAACTGAGCTTTTCTGTTGTTGAGCCCATCCAAGTTCAGCAGCAACAGTTCCATATTGTCTGCTGTATTTCGACCTTCACCGGCATAACGAGCAGTATGCACTCCAGGCGCGCCATTTAACGCCTCCACTTCCAATCCTGTATCCTCTGAAAAACAGTCATAGCCATACTTTTCCTTGACATAACGAGCCTTTAGGAGGGCATTCCCTTCCAGCGTTTGTGCTGACTCTTCAATTTCCTCCAGGCAACCAATATCCGTCAGCGTCAAGACCGAAAAACGAGGACCCAATATTTGTGCTACTTCGCGTGCTTTGTTGGGGTTATGGGTGGCAAAAACGAGGATGTGTGGGGGCATTGGCAATGTTTTATGGGTAATTACTACCCCTTTTAATAAGTTTGTAACCGGTTAGCGTGGTGGTGTCTGAGACAAAAAGGCCATTTTTCCCGAGACAGCGTAAGTTTTTAATTAAAATGGTAACGGGTTAGGTGGTACGCTGTCTGGCCAAAAAGTGGCGACTTTTTTGTCTCAGACGCGACCGGCCTAACCAGTTACCTAAAATGTTTGGTATTCAGGTGAAAACATGATGGCATTGATCAGTCGTTCCAAAGGGATTTTTACTTCCGTATCAATATTTGTTGCGACAAAATGTTGCCATTCATAGGTCCAGTCTGCTGGTGGTAGATTATCCAGAAATACAGAAAGATAGAAGTAATTGAAACGATCGTTGTCAACAGTTTCAGGCAACATATACGCGAGCAAATCCTGCACCAGCACATATGGGTCTTCAGGATCGCCGACAACGCCGCTGTTTTTGATCCAAGGCGCAATGTCGAGCTTCACTCCCAAGGGTTGATTTACCTGTGTGCCAAGGGTCAACTTTCCAGAAAGCAGCATGGTCGCTATTTTATACCGCGCAATGATGGTGCTGGAGTTGAACCAGGCCCTGCTGTAATCAGGATACTGATAAAATCCGGGATAACCGGCCACATCACTGGGGTTGAAGGGATTGTAGTTGGCCAAACCAAGCATTCTTTGCGCCAAACCGCGTTCATGGAAAAGATAGTTTTGTCCGGGTTGTGTAGCAGGGTCTGGCGGTACGAGGTTGAAAAAAGACAGCGCGTGATATGCGAGTTCTAAGGGAGATTTGATCATTCCACCAACGATCTCATCTTTGTTGTCCGAGTCGTCTTCGTCAAAAAAATGTTTGCTTTGTAACAATTGAAGCAACACTGGTTTTACTTCGAAATTATTGGCAATGAGCGTATTAGCAAGAGGCATTACAATGTCTGTTTCAATTTCAGGCGAGATGTTTTTGCTCACAAAAAAACGGTAAAGTCGACGACACAGGTTTTTTGCTGTTTCAGGTTGCGAAAAAATCATGTTGACAAAGGCATCGAGTTCACTCCACATGCCGGCAGCATTGGTAGCGCCTTGGATCACGGTATTTTGAAATCTTGGACTGAATTGTTTGTTTCCGGTGGCGTGAACAGGGTTGTTTGTGGTGCCAAAATTTGCGACACCCCGCGGTATTCCGGTTTCTGGGTCTACCTGCGTTCGGGCGTTTACGGCCCTGAACCCGGTTAGCACTTTTGCGGCCTGAACGATATCGTCTTCTGTGTAGTTTGTGTAATCACCTGGACCAACCTGCGGGCCTTTTCCGATGGTGAAAAGTTCGAGGAATTCTCGGGCAAAGTTTTCATTGGGACTGGCGGCCGAATTCTGATGGTTGTTGAGGTACAACAACATAACATTGTCGGTGACTATTTTCGTGGCCATTTTTTTGAAATTGCCCAAGGCCCCCCATTTCAGCAGTGAAAGGTAGTCGAAAAACTGCTTGCTGCCGGATGCTTGGTTGGACACCGTCATATATTGATGCCAAAACACCATCATTTTGTGACCAATGCCGGGATCTCGCAGCGCTTCATCTGACCACCAACTGATCACATAACGCCGAAGGACAAAATCCTGATTTGGCAAACTGGCATTGTCCGTACCGGGTAAAGGTAGAATCCAGGTCGTATTTTCGTTGGTTAGTGTGGTTGCATCATCATAAATGGGTTGTTGCAGGTACTGAGTATATGGTTGCAACAGTGTCGTGAGCGCTTGGACGGCGGTCTGGTTTGAAAATTGATCAACCTTCGATTTGTTGTACCGAAAACTGGTACGTCGCAGTAAATGTGCAGCTCGACGCGAGCCCAAAATACCCTGGAACGGAGATAATGATGCCATTTTTAAGAATAATTGACTAATTACATAGGTGTGTGAGCAGTATGGATAATTACTACCACACGATATTCCACTTATTTGACGAAAAGATAATCAATGGGTTTAATAGCAGCGTTTTTTTTCTTCTGTAGCGCAACAATTACCCAATAAAGTACGTGCCTTTACAAACAAGAGCCGTCCACAAATGTGAACGGCTCTTGTAATAAGCCCATAATCTGTGAAAATTAGTGCTTCACGATTACTTTTTTCGTTGCGAACGTGTTGCCGAGGTTGAGACGAGCAACATACATGCCAGTAGCCAAGTCGGCTGTATTGAGGTTAACAGCGCCAGTGCCAGCACCTACTGTAACAGCAGGTGTGCTTCTTACGATATTACCCAATACATCATACAGGGTTACGGAACTGCTTTGCGTGCGGTCAGAGTTGAATTCAATGACGATGCGGTCGTTTGCAGGGTTTGGCGTAACATCAAAACGAAGTGATTCAGCAGGAACATTTTTGGTTTCGCTATTGCCAAAAACCAAGGCTGTAGGATAGCCAACATAACGGATGGTATTGTCACCCGACTCCGTATCTGTTTCAGGATTGTTGAGAAACGTCAATGGAGCGTAGTCGGCTTGGAAAATGATGTGTACTTTTGAATCGGCCAATTTTGCAGCAGAGTTGTAAACACCCTCCAAGTAAGGAACGTCTGTAGAATCAGAATCAAGCAAAAGTGGATCCATAACAGGTTTTGGATCAGTCCAAGTAGCACCCAAGTCGTTTGAACCTACGATGTAAGGTTGACGGAAGTTAAAGTTGCTGTTGGCATCCAAGTAAAGTTCGTTGGCCGTAGAGTACGTAACGTACAAATTACCGTCAGCGTCAATAGATCCGGCCGGGAACGAGCTCAAGCCAATACCGTAGTTGGACAGATCCGTTACGTCCAACACTTGATTGTTGTTGATATCTGGGCAGTAGCCAGAAATAACACCTTCATTGTCGTTCATCAGCGTGTTAAAATACACTAGACCAATGTTGGTTCCTGGGTAGAACGTCCAGCCTGTATCGGTCAAGTCAGCATCAGAAACATAGGTTGCACCATACCAAACGTGGGTGATACCTTGATCATCTACCAATACATCTACTGTTCCGTCAGCCGTAAAGATGGCATAGGGATCAGTCGATGGGCGATTTGGGTCGGCTGGAAGTGACAGTGTATCGTAACCGGTGTTGACGACATATTTTTCCAAAGGAAAATCATTCACCACCCGCTTGGTCCAAGTTGTACCGTTGTCTTCAGAAGTGAAGAGCAGACAGTCGTTCCAAGAGTTGGTCACAACGATGGATACATTTGATCCGTTGGCATCAACAGCATACGCCTCAATGTCTGTTCCAGTGAACTGTGTGCTGTCGATACCTGGCAGGAGTGCATCTTGAATATCCCAAGTTGCGCCACCGTCTAGTGAGCGCCAGTAAAGGACTACACCATTCATGCCTTGGAAAACCGTACCGCCATTGCCTGTAGGCATAGAAGAAGCAATTACGTGCAAGGTGTTGCCATCAGGGCCGCCACCGGCTGCGCGTGACCAAAGTTCGGTCGTGCTGCTGGGGATATCACTTTCAGTCCAAGCGCCACCTGGTGTGCGCTTAGCCATGTGTGTTTTGCCGGCGCCAATGTGAGAAAAGGTGTATTCATTGCCATTTGGCGAAACAACCAGGTTGGCAAAACCTGAACGAACACTTTCTACGCGGGCTGTAGGCGGTGCACCCCAAGTGCCAGCGGTGCTTTTGTTCAAACCGGTACCGCGGTCAGGATAACCAGCAGTGTTGAGGCTAATAGTGAAAACACCGGTCAAGTTGCCGCCACCGTGGTTGAACACGCGGTGACCTGATCCACCGTTGGATTGAAGGTCGTAAACAGTATTGCCAACCAGGTCCAGCAGTGCATTGGAAGCAGGTGGTACAGATTCAGCGATTTGGCCGTTTTGCGTCTCAAAGCCGGTATACGTAGTTTTGACAGCAGGCAAAGCTTTTTGCTTGGCCATTTGCACGGCTTTCGGATTTGCCACACGCTGGGCGAAAAGTCCAGCAGAAGCAAAGACAAAAAGGGAAGTGAGTAAAAGGTTACGTTTCATGTTTAAAAGCAAGTTTTAGTTAAAAACCAAATAAATTACGAGTGTCGGCATTGGCTTGCCACTGGAAAACCAACGGCCAAAGGTATTACAAAGAATATTTAAAACGTTAAGTTTCATGGCCACAAAATCGTCAAATTTTAATAAAAACTACACATTTGTATCTTTTTATCAAAAAACTGCCATTTCCCCCTTGCTGAAAGGGCGGGAAGTCCTGTTGCCAGTCTTTTCTCGTTTGACAACAACATAGCGGACGTGCCCGAGACAACATGAGGCCTTTTTTTTACTTTCAAAGCAAAATTGTCATATATCGGTCCAAAAATCGTAAAAAAAAACGAAAAACTTGTTTTTTGTTTTTTGGGAGTCACAGAATGTGCTCCAATGAATTATCTTCCCGGTACTGCGTCAATCAGACGTTGTACATATTCGGTTGGCGGATTCTGGTAAATATCTTCTGCAAATCCTACAGCCTCTACGCTGCCTTTGTGCATGACCATGAGCCGGTCGCAGAGTTGTTTTACGACACTTAAGTCGTGAGAAATAAACAGATAGGTTAAGCCAAATTGCGCTTGTAAATCCTTCAATAAGTTTAATATGGTCGCTTGAACCGATACATCCAGGGCCGAAACCATTTCATCACATATCAGAAATCGCGGGTTCAGGGACAGTGCTCGGGCTATGCAAATTCGTTGGCGTTGGCCCCCTGAAAATTCATGGGGGTAGCGCATGAAGTGGTCGGCTTGGAGCCCAACTGTTTCCAGTAGCTCAACCGTTTTTTCACGCCGTTGTGCTGCGGAAGTAAACATCCGATGCACTTTCATCGGCTCTTGGACTGCGTCTCCGATGGTCATACGTGGGTTGAGTGAAGCGTAGGGATCTTGAAATACGACTTGAATTTCTTTTCGATAAGGGCGGAAATCGTGGTTACTCATCTGAGACAAAGCGACTCCCTTGTAAGAAACTTCACCGCTGTCAGCGGGGGTGAGTCGAGCGATGGCACGCCCAAGGGTTGTTTTACCACAACCCGATTCTCCCGCCAATCCGAAAGTCTCCCCCGGAAAAATTTCAAAACTTATATTGTCCACGGCATGCAGCCACTTCGTGGTTTTTCCCACCCAATTATTATGGGAAGGGTAGCGTACTACTAGGTTTTCTACCTTTAGGAGTGGCTCTTGGTTGTACAGAACGGTGTTTCGCACGCTTGTTTCAGCGGTCGTTACCACCCTTGCATCAAAGTGATTGCCGTCCAAAAAATCAGCGACCGTCGGCAAACGCCACAGTTTTCGATGAATGGAAGGGCGACAGGCAACCAAACCCTTGGTGTAGGGATGGATGGGGTCTTCTAATATTTGCGCTACAGCGCCTTGTTCTACAATTTTCCCTTGGTACATTACCGCCACGCGGTCACAAATCTCTGAAATTACGCCGAGATCATGGCTGATAAAGATCATGGACAGTCCGGACGCGTCTTTCCACTCGCGCATCAGGTCTAGGATTGTTTTCTGCACGGTGACATCCAGCGCAGTGGTGGGTTCGTCGGCAATGAGCACAGATGGATGGCAAGACATGGCCATCGCAATCATGACGCGTTGTTTCTGGCCCCCACTGATTTGGTGGGGATATGCGTTAAAAATTCGATCTGGATCAGGAAGTTTTACCCGTTGGAACAAGTGAATCGTTTGTGCTTTTGCAACTGAAAACGACACTTTTTGGTGCAGTTGAATGGCTTCAGCAACGCGAGTAGCGTTACCGTATACGCGGCGCGCAGTAGTGGCGGTCTCTCCGACAGCAGCCTCTTTCTTGGCCGCTTCCTCACCCAGCTTGCCTGCGCGTGTCTCGGCTTCTTTTTGTTCGACGGCCAAATCTTGTTTGGATTTACGCTGCGTGGGAGGTGCTGTGCCGTCATCCTTTGTGTCAGACTTTTTGCGTGGGCC
>CAIZLM010000297.1 GCA_903933805.1 uncultured Bacteroidota bacterium
AAACCTACAACATCCGGGTACTGAAGGCCGCCGCAAACACCAACGCAACCGTCATTCCGGCAGAATACGTGACCATCACCAAACGGAAACTCACAAAGGCCAGCGGCTTCACGGCTTGGAAAGAGGTGCAGTGCAGTGATAAAATACCCGAATATACCACCCGACAAGTTCAGGAAGCCCTGAACAAAGCAGGATATAAAGTGGGTACGCCCGACAACCAGATGGGGCCTGCGACCAAAGCAGCACTCGCCAAGTTTCAAAAAGACAAAGGTTTACCAGTGGGCAGCCTGGATGCCGGAACATTAAAAGCACTTGGGATAAAACAATAGTAATTGGTTACCGTGGTCGTGTCTGAGAGAAAAAAGTGATCGTTCTTTGTCAGACGAAGTTGATTTTTTTGACCGCAGTAGCACTGCGGTCAAAAAATCTGCGCAGTAGGACGGAAAATGGACCTTTTGGGGCCCGACAGTATGCCACCTAATCAGTTACAAACAGGAAAGCCAGCAATTCAGCGTAAAAACTGTTGAAACGCCAATATTAATTTTTAGGTTAATCGGCAATATTGAAAAATTTGTCCGATTTTTGATCGTTCAAGTTTGAAATGCTGCATCCCAAGTTTATTGCCAAGCGTATTCACCCCACATCAATGGAAAACAACATTGCCCAATACATGGTAGATTTTACACTGCCAACAGAGTTGCCTGAAGACTTTGTCAACAATATCCCCCGCCAGCGCATGGTGGTCAACCGTCTTTTGGGAGAAGGGAAGATATTGAACTATGCGCTCTCGCTTGAACATTCAAAACTCTGGGTGGTTTTCTCCGCAGCGTCTGAAGCCGATTTGATGGAAATGGTGCACCGGTTGCCTTTGACCAAGTTCATGGAAATACGCATCTCCGAGCTTACGTTTTACAATGCTTCCCATACTTTGTCGCCAGCATTTTCGGTGAATTGACCATCCCAAAAACCTCGTCCCCTGGCGCGCCGAAACGCTTATCAATGTACATCCAGCGTTGAAAACACCAGTCAATGTAGGCCCTGCCGCCATACACGCCATTTTGCAAATGGTCGGCAATAGCACCGAAAACGCGTGCTTTTTAGAGGGTGCGGTCAAATGTTAATAATAAGCGGTTATTTTGAAATATCAAAAATTTGTCGTTTGTTTGCCTTCCAATTATCGCCAATAAAACGATTACAATGGCGTCAGAAGTGCTGCTATTGACTGACAACACCCTGTAAGCGAGCCATAAGAGCCCACTTTACACGTTGTCAAAAACACACTTCTATAGAACATTGAGGCATGGCAATCGTTGATTTGCCTGGTAAACAGCAACCTATTATGGGCAGGAAAGAAAAGTTTGTTTATAACATTCACACACTTACCTACGAAAAAGTAGTAGTGCCATTCAAGACACGCATTTGGCGTTTCTTTGGATATTTTTCAGTTGTGATGGTCACATCTTTGGGGATGCTCGCCGTTTTTTATTCCATTTTTCCGTCTCCCCGCGAAGCAGATCTTATGCGCGAGATAGCCCACATGGATTCCAAATACAAACAGATGGGAGAGCATGTGGATGTCATGTCCAAAGTACTCAACAATATTCAGGATCGCGATGCCAACGTACACCGTATGGTGTTTGGGATGGACCCAATTGACCAGGATGTTTGGTCAGCGGGTATTGGTGGCCATGAAGCCCACCCTGAACTCGCAGCCTTTAAGTATGGAAGCGCTTCCATTGAAGATGCGCTCAACAAAATTGACCTGCTCAGCCGCCAACTGGCTGTTCAATCCAAATCCCTCGATACCATTCAAAACTTGGCAAAAAACCAGGAAAAAATGCTTTCTTCCATTCCAAGTGTAAAACCGGTACGGGAAGACAAACTACAAAAAAGCATTGGAACGCTTTCCGGCTTTGGATACCGCATCCACCCTGTGTACAAATTCAAAAAATTTCATGCCGGCCTTGATTTTCCTGCCCGTACCGGCACCGCCATTCAGGCCCCAGGCGATGGCGTGGTGGTAGAAACCGGCTGGCACCAAGGCTATGGTAACTGTGTAAAAATAAGCCACGGTTATGGTTACGAAACACTTTACGGGCACATGAGCCGCATCACAACAAAAGTGGGCGCCCGCGTAAAGAAAGGCGAGAAAATCGGCGAAGTGGGCGATACCGGGCTTTCTACCGCACCGCACTTGCACTACGAAGTGCATTTCAAAGGCAACCCAATCAACCCGATCAACTTCTGCATGGACAACCTAACCCCGCAAGAATATCAGTTGATGGTAAACGCATCGGTCAAAGCCAATCAGTCTCTTGACTAAGCATTGGTCGTTTCAACGGCCCAAACATTGACAGCAATAAACAACAGGATAAAAAGGGAGCGCCAAGGCGTTCCCTTTTTTGTTGTGCCTCTTCTAACAATAAGGTACCTGGTTGGGGTGGCACGCTGCATGATCCAAAAGGTCCATTTTCCGCCATACTTCACGGATTTTTTTGACCGTAGCGCTGCATCGGCCTGAAAAAACCCGCTTCTCATAGTAAAAATGACCACTTTTTTGTCACAGACGCGACCACCTAACCTGTTACCAATAAGGCTTTCCAGATGACATCCTCTGGTGGTGGAGCGGTCAGCGAGAGCCTTTCACCAGACAACGGGTGCTCAAAGGTCAGTTTCCATGCGTGTAAATGAATGGACCGATCGGTGTTGCCGCGCCGGGCGCCATATTTCACATCGCCTTTGATGGGACATCCCAGTGCCGCCAATTGGGCCCTGATCTGGTGGTGCTTACCCGTGATGGGGTGAATTTCCAACAAAAAATACCGGGCGCTTTTACCAACAAGGCGATAATTCAATTCAGCTCTATCGGTACCGACTTGCGCTTCCGGGAGGGCTGTTGTAATGTTCTTGAGGGGGTTGTGGCGCAGATAATGTACCAGCGTGCCTTCCTGCTCCGGCGGTGGGTTCTGCACAACTGCGAGGTAAACCTTTTCCACAGAACGCTCGCGGAATTGTTCCGTCAGGGTGGTCATCACAGCTTTTGTCTTCGCAAAAAGTGCGATGCCGCTCACTGGTCTGTCGAGCCGATTCACCGGGTGCAGCGGTTGGTGGCAGCGTTTTTCAGCCAGATCAAGCAAGGTGATATCACCGGTTTTATCGGGCTGTGAGGCAATTCCCGGTGGTTTGTTCAGGGCAATAAAAAGGTCGTTGTGCAACAGTATGTTGAGCATGTATTCGTCAGTTTTGTTACTTTATTTCTTCGTAGTCAATGTAATCGCCTTCATCGTCGGCGCCGCTTCGGGGCGACTTTCCCGATCCCGGCGGGGTTTGTTTGGGTGTTTTGGTGGTGGCAAAAAGCGGGAGAATGGCCTGATAAAGCCAAACAATCGCCAACAAGGTAAAAAGCCATTTTAACAGCATGGTGTTGGTTTTTAAACGTACAGCCCGGCAGAATACGCCCAATTCCGCACGTTCGGTGCCATGATAATTCAGAAAAAAGACGCGCGGTGACCCTGGACAAAGACCTCATGTCCGTGAAACCCATGGTTTTACTTCATTCCAATCAACAACACAACTCTAATCACCATACATCTTGGGCGCAATGACCGATTTCTTTCCAAAAATATTTTTCAAAAATGGATGGCCAAAAACGGCCAATAAAATGACCAGCATGCCCAAATAAAAATGCTGATTCAACACTTTGTCCTCCCGAAACAACACAATGGCCAACAGAACACCATAAATCGGCTCCAAGTTTATGGTTAGGTTGGTGACAAAGGCCGAGATATGGCGCATGGCCTGTAAACAAAGGTAATGCGGCAACAAGGTACAAACCCAAGTCAGTACCAAGAGCCAAATCCAGTCGCTACCAGAAGGCATGATCACTGTTTCCGGCGAGTGCCACCATAAAAAGGGCAAAATAAGGCTGCACACACAGGTGGCCGCAAAAAATTCGACCAAACTCATCACCAAGGCGGGCGGTGGCTGCTGCTCCAGAATTTTTTTGTTGAGACCTGAAAATATCGCCGCCAACAGGGCGCCAATAAGTCCCAACCCAAACCCCATACGCATGTCCAAGCTGATATTCCCCACCACCAAGGCCATACCCGGAAGGATCATGATGCCAAGACCAAGCTCATACCACTGCATCTTTTTTTTCAATATTAAAGGCTCCGTCATGGCTGAAAAAAAAGAAGTTGTGGCCATGGTGGCCACAGCAACCGAAGCATTGGACATTTTTATGGCGCCATAAAAACAAAGCCAATGCAGCGCGACCAACACGCCCACGCCAAACAACTGAAAAAAAACGCGCCCAGACAACCCCAACCATTGTTGCCTGGGAATCAATAAAAGCAGGGTTGTACTGGCCAATAAGACGCGCCACCATACCAAAGGTACCGCCTCGAGGGAGATGAGTTTGCCCAAAATAGCGGTGAACCCCCAGATGAAGACGCAGAAATGAAGGTACAAATGGGCTCGCAACTTATCAGTCATACCGCAAAAGTAATGCTCTTTTGCGGCGGTGCTTTACCTTCGCACTATTCACTTGCTCTCAAGCGTATTTTGGAGATTTCTGACCGGATTCAAAAACAAGGTGTTTTTGTCATTTTTTGACTTTTCGTGGGCGCATAGTGGGGCTATGCGATCTAAAAAAGTTAAAAAAGGGTCTTTTTTGACCCCGAGAAGAAATCTACAACAAACGCTAAAACTCAAACCTTGCGCTATGTTCCGTTGGATCAGTAAATTCATCTTATGGGTGATCGGCTGGAAAATAACCGGCCAGTACCCCCATCACTTGTCAAAAGTGGTGGTTATCGTTGCGCCGCACACCTCCACCTGGGATTTTCCGCTGGGGGTGTTGGTCAACAGTGCCACACGCTGCCACGCCAATTATGTCGGGAAACACACCCTGTTTCAAGGTCCTTTCGCCTTTTTCTTTCGCTGGGTAGGCGGTATCCCCGTGGACAGAAGCGCCAACCACAACTTTGTGTCGGCAACCGTCGAGGCTTTTGAACGCGAAAAACGTTTCCACCTCGTCATCGCTCCCGAAGGAACCCGGAAAAAAGTGGACAAATTTAAAACAGGATTTTACCACATTGCCCGCTTGGCAGGGGTACCCATCTGCCTTTGCACCTTTGATTTTTCAAAAAAAATAGTCTTCTTCGATCCCATTCTTTTTTATCCCACCAACGATGAAAAAGCAGATCTCCAATACCTCTGGCATTATTTTAAAGACATCCAAGGGGGTGTGCCGGCGCGTGGTATTTTTTAGCGCCCAACCGAAGTAGCCTGTCTTTGGGTAAAATAGCCCCACTTTTTTTGTCATTCTTTGTATCTTTAACTACAGCTCCATGTCTGGAATAAAAACATTTGCACCCGCTACTGTCGGGAATATCGGAATCGGCTTCGACATCATGGGACTCGCGCTGGAACGTCCGGGAGACGAAGTCATCGCCAGTAAGTCCAACACTCCTGGCGTGCGCATCATCAAAATTTCCGGCGCCAGTGGAAAACTTTCCCACGATCCGGCGCAAAACACCGCAGGGGTGGCCGCCATGCGCCTGCTCGAACACCTGGGAGCTACTTCGCAGGGGATCGACTTGGAAATAATCAAGCAAATGCCCATTGGCAGTGGCATGGGCAGCAGCGCTGCCAGTGCCGCCGCCGCCGTACTGGCCGTGAGTGAAGCCATGCGCACGGGCATGAGCAAGCGCGAATTGCTACCCTTTGCCTGTTTGGGCGAACAACTGGTGTCAGGCGGTATCCAACTCGACAATGTTGCGCCCTCCCTGCTCGGGGGCATCGTGCTTGCCCGAGACAATGCAACCCTCGACATACACCGCCTCCACGCGCCCAAAGGGCTATACCTCGCGGTTGTACATCCCCACCTCGAAATACGCACAAAAACTGCCCGCGCCATCCTGCAACAAACGGTAACCCTGGAACAACACATCCGTCAAAGCGCCAACTTAGCCGCCTTTGTCGTTGGGCTGTTTAATACCGATATTCCCCTCATCGGGCGCTGCTTGCACGACGACATCATAGAGCCCCAACGCGCACCCATGATCCCCGGATTTTACGCGGTGAAAGATGCTGCCATGACAGCCGGTGCACTCGGATGCAGCATTTCCGGGGCCGGTCCAGCTGTTTTTGCCCTCTGTGCCAATAGCCTCATCGCCGAAAATGCCGCCGAAGCCATGCAACAGGCTTTTGTCCAAAAAGGGGTGCAAGCCGATGTATTTCTGTCCGGTATCAACCAAGAAGGGGCTATACTCCGCTGAAAAAAGAACGGCTCCAAGCATCTGTGGCGGCGAAAAACATTGTTTTACAATTCTGTTACATCGTTTTACAAACAAAAAGCGCTACCCTCGCCCTACCCGCCCATACCTTTGGAACATGTTGGGGATACTAAATCCCCAACATGCTTTAACCACTTTTTCACCAACCCAGACAAAGTCATGTACGCCCGTATCATTGTTTTATGCTGTTGTTATCCGTGCCTGTTTGGCTGTCAGTATAGCAGGGACCGTCCCCAACCCATGACAACCAACACCGAGGCGACTGCCACAGACACCACCCAACAGAAACCGTACAAAGTCTGGAAGTCGGCATCCAAAATCGTTTTTCAGTCCATTGACAACGGGCAAACCTGGCAAGACGTCAGTGCAGGACTACCGGAAGGCGTAGAGATCGGTTGTATTTATGCCGGTGGGGGTGAAGTTTTCTTAGGGTTTGAAAACGGCCTATTCCGGAGCGTCGCGAACTCCGGAACGCCAATATGGAAACCTGAACTACTCCTAGACCATCGCATCACAGATATTATCCCAGGTCAGGCCGGGCTGTATGCCTGCAGCAATGGACGCGGTTTTTTCCAAGAATTGTCGGGTACAGGGGTATGGCTGCCCATGCACAAAGCGTTGGAAGACCAGTCCGTGTACACTGTTTTGGAAACAGCAGACGGCACTGTGTTCATAGGCAGTAACAGCGGTATTGCCACCTCAACCAACGGTGGAAAAACGTGGAAAGGGGTGTTTGACGAAGCCGTCGTCACAAACCTTATCACTGTAAATGGCGTGTTGCTTGGCACTGCTTCCCGGGGGGTGATCCGGTCCACCGATGGCGGTGCACATTGGGATTGGGTACTAACCAATAGCGGAGCGGCCGTCGCCATCGATCGAACAAAGGGTGGCCTAGGCGCCATCACCTATGACGGCGGGAAACAACAGTTTTATACGTCTAAGGACAGTGGCAGTACCTGGCAACAAATGGATGACAACGCTCTGCCGTTTCGGTTCAATTCCGACATCAAAGCGGCGGGCGACTACCTTTTTGTCAGTGAAGCCACCGGAATATTTCGCTCCTCCGACCAAGGCAACACTTGGCAACTCGTGTTCCCGTCCAAAGACAACTCCATGTTCAATTTTGTTGTATCAGGCAAAGTTATTTTTGCGATACCGTTGGGTGGGTGCTAAAAAGTAACTGGTTAGGTGGCACGCTGTCTGGCCCAAAAAGGCCCATTTCCCGCCATACTTCGCAGATTTTTTTGACCGTAGTGCTGCTACGGCCTACAAAAATCCGTTTCGTGTGGCAAAAATGGCCACTTTTTTGTCTCAGACGCGACCACGCTAACGAGTTACGTTAAAAAAATGCTACTTTTCCGGCATGCCACACACCAATTTTATTAAATATTTGCGATTTTTACCGCTTTTTGCCCTACCGTTCGCCGTTTGTCTGCTGTTGCCTGCCTTAGAAGAAGCGCAGCGCGGCGTTTCGGCCGACCAGGTCAACCTCGCCATGCGCCGCACTGCCGACGGGTTACTGCGCCAGTCGGGCGACAGTACCAGCCGTATTCCGGCCGTTGTGCAGGCCAAAGCGGGCGTATGGCAGGTACGCCTAGAACAACCCTTCGCCTACGAGCAACTGCCTATGCTACTCCAAGCGTCGTTTGACGTGTATGGTATCCAGCAGCCATACGAGGTGGCGGTGCGTCGTTGTACTGATAATACGATTGACTTGGGCTACCATCAATTAGATTTTTTGGAAACAAACGCGGTGAGTTGCGGTGGGCGGGAGATGCCCGAAGGCTGCCATTTCCTTGAAGTTACTTTTCTGAAAAGTGGGGAAAAAAGCCTGTTTTGGGCATGGACAGGTATTTTTTGGCTGCTATTTTTGGGCATATTGGGCGTTCGCTGGTACTTCCTTCGCCAAAAAAACGGTCCTACAGCAGCCGTTTTCGTGGGGGAAGCAGACTACCTTGGATTTGGAAACTCTCACCTCGATGTAGCTGGACAGCTGCTTATTTGCGGCAATTTGCGGCAAGGGCTGACTTTTCGTGAAACCAAATTGCTGCGACTGTTCGTTACCAGCCCTGATCAGCTGCTCGAGCGGGATTTTATCCTCCAGCAAGTTTGGGCAGATGAGGGCGTTTTGGTAGGTCGCAGTTTGGATGTTTTTATTTCCCGATTGCGAAAAAAAATGGCAGCAGACCCAACGGTCGGTATTGTGGCGATCCACGGAGTAGGCTACCGACTGGAAACAGGGAAGTTGGGATAGCAACGAACAAAAGTAGTCGCGTATTGGACCGTGCATCGGCGGTTTTCAGTCTGCGATCAACAATGTGGACAACGGGCTTTTTTGTCTCAGACGCGACCACGCTAACCAGTTATTGCAAAATAAGCCCGAACAACCTTGCGTCGTTCGGGCAATTCGTAGTTAAGTTCCTAACCTTATTACTACTAAAATCTGTATCCAATTCTATGTCAAAAAGTTGGCTGCACGGATGGGCGCAACCAACTCCATTGATCGTGCTTAAAAACGGTAACCCAATCCGAGGGTGATGGTGCTGCCAAAATTTAGGCGCTGCATCACATTGTCTTTTCCTGCTTCATACCGATGGGTTGCATTGTTGTCCTGGTAGTACACGAATTCGGGGCGGAGGATATCCCCCCAAGTCAGTTTGACTTCTCCATTTTTGCCGAGGCGTTTGTTCACGGAGAAATCGAGCAGGTTGCGGTGGCGCTCATAGACATCCCCGTATCCAACGGTCCCCACCTGCGCGATGCGGTCGCCGATCACGTTGTAAATCAGGGTGGTGCTCACCCCAAATTTCGTGATGTTGTATGTAAGTCCCGCGTTGATGATATAAGGCGATTGGCCCTGCAGCGCACGGGTAGAGTCGTAATAGGATACCCCCTTGGAGAGGTCAATATTGGACCGGATAAACGACGCGTTGGAAAAGAAGAGCACATTTTCCAGTCCTATGAAATCCAGATTTTTGCGCAATTCAAACTCAGCGCCGTAGTTGCTGGCACTGGCCACGTTGTTGAAAGAGAAGGTACGCGTACCCGCTCCTGCTGCGGAAAAGGTAAATTCGATCGGATTTTTGAATTTTTTGTAGAACAGACTGACACTGAACAGTTGGTTTTTCCCGGGATAAACTTCATATCGCAGGTCAGCATTGTAAATAGAGCCCTGGGTCAAATCGGGGTTCCCGACGACATTGGCGTTGAGGTAAAAATCAAAGAAAGAGAAAGGCGCTAGTTCACGGAATTCTGCACGACAAACCGTTTTAGAGCCTGAAATGCGCAGTTGTTGTTTTTCTGTAATGCTATACGTTAGGTTGAACGACGGCAACAATGCCGTAATGGTGGTATCTACTTTTAGGGGTGTACCACTGTATTGAGCGGCCTCCACTTTTTGGCGGAAATTCTCCACCCGTGCGCCCCAGGAAATACGGAGGCGATCGGCAATTTTATTGTCGAGCAACGCATAGGCAGCCAAGAGGTTTGACTGTCCGGTGTAGCCATCGCTGGGGTTGGTGATGTCATCCATGATAAAGCCATTTTCACCGATATTTTCAGGGGCAAAAATCTGCTCTTGGGGCAAATTGAGCAAGCTGTAGTCGAATTTAATGAAATTGCCCAAAACATAACCCATTACCCGTGCATCAAAGGAGCGATCGCGTTTTTGGTAGAGGCCACCAATTTTCACCGATTGTTTTTGGGTGCCAATGGCGAATGGAATCGTCAGGTCAACATTTCCATTGTAGGTATTTTCGGATAGCGACGAGTAGAATCGGCCACTTCTGTAAGGGTCAGCGGAACCGAACGGTACATAAGCTTGGTAGGGGATATTGACGTCTAGTGTATCTTCAAAGTTTTTAAAATAGAACATACGGCGCAGAGAAGGCACCTCTCGGGTACTGCGGTTGAGGCCTCCGCCCCAGCTCAGGCGAGCACCTTTTTTGCTCAGTTGGTGTTCGCCATACAGGCGGGTGGTGAGGAGGTGGTTTTCGGTGTATTCTATGGCCGTGGAGGTCACCTTACGCAATTGCTCGTAGTCGTACCCGGAGCGATCGCTGATGATGTTGTCGGCGTTGGTGGAGTAGGTGGCCTGAAGGCCAATTTTATGGGTATTATTGATTTTAAGGGCTGTATTGAACAAGGCGCCCCACAGCACGTTGTTTTTGAATTGTTTGTCGGAGAAGTCAAACAATTTACTGGCTACGTCAAAATCTGAACGCATACCATTTTGGAGTCGGTTGTTGTTGCTGTAGGAAACCCCGAGGGTTGCACCGAACTGGTTCTTTCGGGCGGGGTCTGTGACATAGCCACCGCTGATCTGAAAGCCCATATTGGGGCGGGCGCTGCTTTTTTCGTTGATGGCCCAGTCGTTGCTAAGCAATTGAGAAGACCTATACTTATCGTCCTTGGAGGATGCCTTGAAATCGGCCGTTGCCGGAAAGGTTGCTGGCAGAGCGCGGGTACCATCGTCGTGTCCGACCCAATCGGATGCGCCGCCCTGTCCCGACAAAAATGGTTTAAAAGTAGTAGCTGAATTGCTGCCACTGCTCACATTCACTTGCAGAAAAGATGATTCTGGAATATCTTTGGTGCTGACCAAAATGGCGCCGCCGGCAAACTCTGCCGGCAAATCGGCGCTGGCCGTTTTAACCACCACCAAATTATCGAGCATAGACGATGGGAAAAGGTCGAAGGAGAATGCTTTGCGATCCGGCTCAGTGCTGCTGAGGAGCGCCCCGTTGAGCATGGCGATATTGTATCGGTCGTTCAGGCCTCGGATGATGGCAAATTTATTGTCCTGGATGCTGGCGCCACTCACGCGGCGGATTACATCACCGGTGGTGCGGTCGGGGGTGCGCTTAATGGTTTCAGAACTGATACCGTCACCGATGGTGGTACTGTTTTTTTGGAGAATGGTGAGGGCGCTTTGGCTCTCACGGCTGGCTTTGGCCACCACCACGACTTCAGCAATAGCCTGGGCAGCACCGTCTTCCATGGCGACATCGATGGTGGTTACCTCGCCATTTAACACGTCGATGTCATCGATCGTTTTCGGGTTATAACCCGTATAATTGATGGTGATTTTGTGTTTGCCAACGGGTACATTGGCAATGGTGTAGTGGCCGTCAAAGTCTGAAATAGCGCCACCGGCTCCGTCATCGAGGCGTACGGTAACGCCAATGAGGGCGTCTGCGAGTTTGGCGTCAATAATTTTACCGGCTATGGTGCCTTTTTGAGCAGAAAGAGCCAACGGAAATAATAGCACAAGGGCTAGGATACCCTGAAGAAAATACTTTGTCATGAGTTAGGATGCAGATTTGCCACAAATGTCCGGATACGGCGTGACGTGTGTCTTAAACCAATGTAAAGTTTAGGTTAATTGAGCCTTGTATTGCTGCAGGTTGGTTACCTTGGATGTCAGAATTTCCACTGCTTCAGGAGCATTACTAAAAAACCATGTAACTGGTTAGCTTGGTCGCATCTGAGACAAAAAAGTGACCATTTTTTGCCAGACGAATCGGATTTTTATAGGCCACAGCAGCGCTACGGTCAAAAAAAATCTGCGAAATAGGACGGAAAATGGGCCTTTTTGGGCCAAACAGCGTGCCACCCAACCAGTTACAAAACCATTCAACTATTAGAACATGTTTTTGCTGAAAAAATACACTTATTGGGCCATATCGGCAGCCATGGTGCTCCCCTTGTTGACGCCTGTGAACAGGACGGCAACGCCACCCCAGGCCCTGCATTCGGGGCTTTCAAATCCACCTTGGGGCTTTTTTGCCCACAAACGCATCAACCGGCTGGCGGTGCTCACGCTGCCCCCGGAGATGATGGTGTTTTACAAGAAAAACATAGATTTTGTCACCGACCATGCCGTAGATCCCGATATGCGGCGCTATTCCACCAAACAGGAGGGGGCTAGGCACTACATCGACTTGGACAACTACGGTACGCCGCCTTTCGACGCGCTGCCCCGACAATGGGTTGATGCCATGGTGCAATATACCGATATTTGGGTGGTAAACACCGCCGGAGATACGGTGCAGTTGTTCGGTACCCCGGAAAAAATGCCGGAACAAGTGGTTAAAAACTATAAAAAATGGTATTTTAAACATGTTTTGCCGCAGTTTTATCAGGATGATGTAACCCTGCAACCAGATTCCCTGTATGCCTTTTTGCTCGAGAACAACGTGGCGCAGGAACGTCCGGTGGCTGCTTTCTACCAGGAACGGCTGTCGCAGCACGGTATCCTTCCCTGGAATTTGCAGCGGTTCCAGCGCAACCTCACCGAGGCTTTCCGCCAACACGATGCGCCGAAAATTCTGCGGCTGTCCGCAGAAATTGGCCATTACATCGGCGATGCACACGTGCCCCTACACACGTGCAGCAACTACAATGGACAAAAAACCAATCAACATGGTATTCACGGCTTTTGGGAAAGTAGGATCCCCGAACTTTTCGCCGACGAATCGTACGACTATTTTGTGGGCAAACCGGAGTATGTGCCCAAAACAGAAACCTGGTTTTGGCAAACAGCCTTCGACAGCAATGCAATGGTTGATAGCGTGCTGACGCTCGAACGCGCACTGCGCAACAATTTTCCCACTGACCGACAGATGTGCCCCGACACCCGGCTTGGCATTTTGGGTATTTACCCATGCAGGGAGTTTGCTGCCGCCTACCAAGACGCTATGAATGATATGGTGGAGCGCAGGATGCGCGCGGCCATACACGCCGTGAGCAGCGCCTGGTACACCGCTTGGGTAGATGCCGGCCAGCCCGACCTTTCCAATACCACCGTCGGCACGCCCAGCCAAGCCGAAATAGAAGCAGAAGCAATACTCAAAAAAACCTTTGAACTGGGGAAGATTTTAGGACGGGGAGAAGACCATTGAGCACCCACATTGGTACTTTTACGATCCAAATTTCGGATCTTTACGACCATAAAATAGCACCAAGGAATGGACAAAAACGACTTGTCACCAGCACAACGGGATGAACTACTCCTCGTATTAAAATCCCGTTTTGAAAAAAACAGGAACCGCCACCAAGACCTTGAATGGCCGAAAATACAAGCTCGTCTGGACGCTAACCATGCAAAACTATGGTCGCTCCATGCAATGGAAACAACGTTTGGAGAACCCGATGTCGTCGGTTATGATCACCATGCGGACGAATACATTTTTATGGATTGTTCAGCAGAAAGCCCCAAAGGCCGTAGAAGTATATGTTACGACCGAGAAGGGCTGGAGTCGAGGAAGGAATATAAACCAGAAAACAACGCAGTTGACATGGCCGCCGCCATGGGCATAGAACTATTATCAGAAGCACAATACAGGGCATTGCAACTGCTGGGAATCTTCGATTCGAAAACATCCAGTTGGATAAAAACACCGGCTGATATTAGAAAACTAGGCGGCGCCATCTTTGCCGATTTCAGATTCGGGCATGTCTTCGTGTATCACAACGGCGCTCAATCTTATTATGGCGGCAGGGCATTCCGTGGCGCACTGCGGGTATAATGGCCTCGATTGTGAAAACCAGGAGGTGCTCCAATATACCCATCAACCAACTTTACATACGTGTAACTGGTTGTTTGGCAGGCTGCTTGGCCGAAAAAATCGGTTTTTTTTGGGCCAGACAGCGTGCCACCTAACCGGTTATAACAGTTTTAAGGTGGGAAACAACGCCACCCCAATAGGTTGTTTGGTTGGGTTTACACCAAGCTTGTTCGGTGATATTGGTGGATATCGGATAATATGGTCCTTGTTTTGCCTTTTTCACAAAAAAAGCGGCCCAGCCAACAGCAGCCTTTCGCCCGGTACAAAAAAAAACAACAGGCGCCTAGTCTGCATGGCGCATAAACACCTCGGTAATACCGATCTTAGGACGCACCTCCACCTCAAACATGCCATCTGTGCTGCTCAACACCACCCCGCCTTTTGCGTACGTTGAGGTGAATACGGTATCAGACATCTCCATCCACAAGGATTTGCCAATCAAATAGCCTTCTTCCAGCGTCACACCCTTGTGAAACCGGATAACGTACTCCGAACCGCCCTCGCCAGTAAATACCTCCACCGCATCGCCATTGGCATACAGCTGTTTGTAATGCTGGTACGTGGTTTCAAATTTTTCCAGATCAATGGCCGCCCCCTTTTTGGTGCTGTGCAACAAGATATAACGCTCCTGCAGACTCATCGTACCCTCCGGATCATTGGGATCATCGCCGTTGGGAAGCATCGACGGTGTCTGGTACGCAGAAAGGAAACCATCAAATACGTAGCCTTCCTGGTTGCGCTCGGCACGCACCTTCACCCAATAGCCCTTGACCGTGTATCCCTTGAAAAAAACTACACGGTGGGGCATTTTAGGCTGCTTGTCGGCCAGTACCGTCACAACCGTGCCGTAGTTCAACGTGGCCACCTTGGTACCCGTCGGCGACGCCGATGCCCGCAAAATAAGGCCGCTGCCGGCATGGACCGTCAACTGGTCGCCAACCTTGTACGGACCGATGGAAAAAGCCAACGCGGGCAGCAATATGCCCACTAAAAACATAGCAATACGCAGGTTGCTCATACTACAATGACGTGTAAATGAAGGTGAAAAATGGCCACTTTTTTGTCTCCGAGGCGACCGTCTTACCCGTAACGCGGAAACAAGACAAATATACTGGATTGAATTGGAATTGGCAAGCCCGACGTAAGCCTCCCACGAACCCCCTATTTGGTTATCCGGAATTCATCACCACTACATGGTATGAGCATTCAAGAGACCGCAGGGGGAGCATGTTGTCGCTGCGTCAGGCGATTTCTTCGGCCAGCCATTGGTCGATATTTTTGGTGGTGCTGGAGAAGTTGACGCTTACGCCGATTATTTATTATTTTGGCGGGGGCGATAGCGGCGGCACGGACGACAGGTCAGTACAGAAATTTACACTGAAGCAAAGCCCTTACCAAACATTGGTTTGGGAAAAAGCGGTCTGACATGTTTCGTATAAAGTTTTGGCGCTTGGCGTTCAAACGCCCCTCCATGCTGCGGTGGAATGGAGGGGCGTCTGAACGGAAAATCCTACTATTCAGATACCCGACCGGCCTCGGTTTCGATGCTGGTTTTGCGCTTTCGCGACTGTACATTTTCGTTGCCAAATCGATAACCGGCACTCAAACTGACGCGGCGACTATCCCAGCGGCCACTGCCTTCGGACACCAATCCATCAAATTTCGAGACACCGTTCCAGCCGGTTTGGTAAAAGAGGTCGCTGGCACTGAGGCGTATATTGAGGCGGTTTTTGAAAAATTTGCGTTGGAGCCCAATGTCCAGGCTCCAAGATGACTCGTACACAAATACACCACCCCAAATACCGGGTCCGCTGTAATAACCAGATATTTCGCCCTTAAAACCACCGGGCAGGTCAATGGTGTGCTGCTGAAAGATGGAGTAGGTGAAAGCCTGTACGTCCACCACTGCCCCGTCACCGTAGTCGGCCTGGTTGTCGATGTGGGAAGCACTGAGGTTAAAATAGGCGTTCCACTTTTTCACGATCTGCACGGGCGCACTGAGGTCGAAGCTGTAGATGGTTTGTTCTGCCAGATTGGCCCAGGAAAAAATTCCAGCCCTGGGATCTATTTTATCCGGGGCAATAAGCCGGGTAATTTGGTCCAGCGTGCGGCTATAGCCTACTTTGACGTTGTATCGGTAAGCGTAGGTGTACCCCAATTCAATGTTGTTGACAATTTCCGGCTGGAGCCTTGGGTTGCCTTTTTCGTAAGACAGCTCGCTGATTTGGTTGTTAAAAGGGTTCAGGACGTTGTAGTCTGGTCGGTTGATGCGGCGGCCACCGTTGAACGCGAAAGCATGTTCGGGCGCAGCTTGCCACGTGATGCCCAGGTTGGGAAACCAGCTCAGGTAGTGTAACACAACGGGCGGCTCCTGCAACGCGGGTAAGAACGCCTGTAAATCGCCTGTAGCGTCCGTCTGTTCGGCGCGGAGGCCAGCACTCAATTCCCATTTTTTTGACAGTGGTCGCGCATAGCTGACATAGCCGGCCGACACTTTTTCGTTGTAGTTAAAAAGGTTGGAATTGCGATTGCTGAGTACCGGCACGCCATTGTCATCGGTGTAAAAAAGGAAGGTGTTGTCAGAGACAACCCGGCTAAATTTAGTGCCAAGTCCCAATTTACCCCCCCACAAACCATCTTCGTAATCGACCTGAAACGTTGTAATATCAATGTCTGTTGGCGTATCAAAGCGGTTGATAATTTCTGTGAGCAGCAGGTCTTCGGCGGCGTTCAGGTAACGATTGGGCTGAAATCGCTTGCTGTCGTTGCGGTATTGCCCATAGTCTAGGTCAACGTTGAGGGTACGACCTTTGCTGTTGTCGTAGCGGTAGTTGAGGTTGGCCGTTTGCTGTTGTCGTTCGTTATCGGCGGTGTTATCGGCCACCAAAATACTGTCAATGGAGGTTGGCGTGTTGGCGCTGGCGAGGGTAATTCGGTTGTAGGAGGTATTGTCGGCGGTGTTGGCACTGCCGCCCACCATAAAGCCGAGGGTGTGATTTTTTGCGAGGAAGACATCCGTACCCAGCCGGTAGTTGTAGTTCTGCCGGTCGTTCAGGCTGTTGTTGATTTCATCCTGGACGATGTTGTTCTGTTCGGTGTGGAAGTTCATGTTGTGGTAGCTCACCTGATCTCCCACATCTGCCGATCCGAAAATATTGAATTTTTTGTTGCGGTAGTTGCCTGTTCCGGTCAGGTTGGCTCGGTGGTAACGACCTTGGCCGGCGGTGAGGTTGAGGGAGCCGTTGGCGCCCTGATTTTTGTCTTTTTTCAACCGGATGTCAATAATACCGGCATTTCCCTCGGCTTCATAACGGGCGCCGGGGTTGGTGATGATTTCGATGCGGTCAATCTGTGCTGCCGGCAAGGCCTGGAGGTAATTGCTGATATCCTGGCCGGACAATGGCAGCCGTTTGCCGTCCACGTACAAAAGCACCCCGGAACGGCCGAGCACACTGATGTTGTCGTTGTTGTCCACCGTCACCCCTGGCGCCTTCCGAAGCAGCGAAATGGCATCAGACCCCACACTGTTGATGGTGCCATCCACGTTGAAGATGGTTCGGTCAGCCCGTACCTCCACCAACACCCTGGAAGCCGTAACAGTGGCTTCCGCCAAGTCCAACGTTTTGGGCGAAAAACGGAGCACGCCCAAATCAAGGTGTTGCGCAGCCGTCAGTTCAATGACTGACGTGCGCAAGTCCTGAAAACCCAGGTAAACCGCTTTGAGGAAATACTGCCCTTGGGCAAGTCCTGAAAACTCAAAAATACCGACATCGTTGGTGGCACAGGCTTTGTACAAACTGCTGTCGGCAGCAACGAAAAGGGCAACGTTGGCAAAAGGAATTGACTCCCCTGTTGCACCTTGCAGTTGTCCTTGAATGGTAGAAGATTGGGAAAACATCGAAAAATAGCCCATAAAGAGCAAAAAGAAGGCAAAAAATCGCATATTGTAGGAGGTGTTGGGTGTACAGTGTACCGTGACATTCAAAAAAAACAACTGTTTGGGCCAAACAACGCGGCCCTCAAACAGCTACAAGACAAAAATGCTGCAGCAAAGTTGCTCCGGAAAGGTTTATTGTGCTGGTATTTTCGACGGATTCAGCAATTAAATGGAGGTAGCGACGGTCCCCTGCGGGCGCAAAGGCTGAAACTTGGTATCGTGCTGTATGTTCCTGCTTGGCGACAACGCCAAGTAGGGCGCTTTGGCTTGGTTTGATAGCTTTTGGCCTTACATTGGGACGACCAAGAGAATATTATCTTATGTGCCTTGGTTTTACAAACGTTAGACCTCTCCGAGGTCAGGTGGGGGCATGGCGGTTTTTCTATAAACGTTGGGCCGCTCCGAGGCCTTCCCTGGGGTTTGAGGAATTGGGGTTGGGCATGTCCGATGATGCCGCTGTGGGCAATCGGTGTTTTCACGATCCGCGTATTAACAATTGACAATTACGGCTGGGTTTCCACTTTTCCAGCACACCACCGCCATAGTCATTCCGCTTGTACAGGTTCACCGTGCGGGCGATCTGAAGCAGACACGTTAAAAGCCAAACATTTTTTACGGCTCCTAGGCCATAGGAATCGCAAGGCGCACTAAATTTGCGCCCAAGAGGGCGGAGCCTAGTGCCGCGTCCAGTCAATGGCCCATTGACTGGGCACGGCACTAGATTATCATGTCGTGAGAAAACACGAAAATCGGGCTTTCCCCGCCTCTTTTGAAAAATGTTTAGCAGGTAACTGGTTAGGTGGTACGCTGTCTGGCCCAAAAATATTGAAAAATGAAATCCAGCATTCGGGTTATTTCAAGTATTGATACGATAAACCAGATCGCTGTCAACGTTCCGCATCAACCAATCCGCCCTTCTGGCCAGCGGAAAGTATATGTAACTGGTTGGGTATTTGATGGCTTATTGAATAATCTTGTTGAGGAAGTATTTGTTTGTATTGGAAAATGTGCGTTTAAAGCGGTGTATAGACAGGATCGCGCGGATGTTGCAAAACATTATCGAAACCCATTGATACTGCAATGTGGTTTTTTTTGTAATATACCGGTTGATGCCTTTTTGGATGGGGAAAATATTGTTTCTATAAAGGTTGTAGTAAGCAACGAAAACGAGGCGTTGTATAACATTAACCCAATCGAAATTGATGTTCAGAAGTCTTTTGTATCAACATTTTCAAAACCGGAACGCGAACAAAAAATTGCAAAAAACAGGGGCAACGATCCGCTGATTTCCATTGTAATCCCGTGTTTTAACGACGGAAAATACCTTCCGGATGCGTTGTCAGGAATTGGTGAAATCAAAGATGTAAACTATGAGGTCATCATCATTAATGATGGCTCAACCGACACATTAACACTGGATTATCTGGAAAAACTCGATAAGAATACATATATCGTTATCCATCAAAAAAACAAAGGTGTATCGTCAGCAAGAAATGCCGGGATAGCCATTGCCCGTGGAGCATATATCCTCGCGCTCGATGCGGACAACATGATAAAACCAGATTATGTTTATACAGGCACCGAATTCCTAGAAAACAACCCCGAATTTGATATTTTTTACAGCGATCAGATTAGGTTCGGTATAACCAACAGGATAATCGAAGTTCCTGAGTTCGATCTGATTTCGCTTATAAGCAATAATTGTGTTGATACCTGCGCCATTTTCAGAAAAGAAGTATGGGAAACCTGCGGCGGCTACGATGAGAATATGGTTGGTTTTGAAGATTGGGAACTTTGGATGAGGGCTTACATAGATGGCTTTAAGTTTTATCACCACCCGGAGCCATTGTTCTTTTACAGAGAAAAATCTCTGGAAGAATCCTTAAACCTTCAATGCCAGATTCCAGCAAATTATACAAAGTTATTGAGTTATATTTATGCTAAACATTCACGCCTCATTCGGCAAACTCTGACGGATTTAAAACTGGCAAATCAGGATTTACACAATGAGTTGCGACATAAAGATTTTCAGATCTATGAAAACATCACGAGGCAAAGTCCTCCTGGATACCTGAAAAACAACCTGATTACAAAGATTAAACAGGCATTTTTTCTCCTGAAAGCTTACCCATTCTATGTTTTCAAACACCCCAGGTTCCTTAAAAATAACATAAAATCATTGTTTCAGCAGGGGCTAAAAAAAGCGATGACACTTGCTTCCCATGAAATTTTGTTGGAAAAAAATAACGTCGAAAATACCCCGGATATTGTAAAAAGTGAGAAACTTGAAAAACTATTTGAAGCACTGAGCGATTCCAGCCAGGATGTTGCTGGTAAAGGTCCGGTAAAGGTGTCCGTTATTATTTGCACCTACAATCGTTGGTCGTATTTACTCGATTTGCTTAAATCTCTGGGGCAGCAAAGTTATCCCCATTTTGAGGTAATCGTTGTTAATGGGCCTTCAAACGATGATACTTTCCGGGTTAAAACGCTTTTCCCAAAAGTCAGGTACTTCGAAACACCACAACGCAATATTTCGATTTCGAGAAATATCGGAATTAACCTGGCACAGGGTGAAATTATAATTTTTGTTGACGACGATGCTTTGCCAGGGGATTCGGAATGGATTTCAAGGTTTGTAACCACGTTCAATTCTGACAGGAACATCAAAGCCATTGGTGCGCCCGTCAAGACAGGCTGGACAGAAGAGTACGAATTCTACCGGGCTTATGGCGGTTTTTATGGAACTTTTTTATATATATGGCCAAACAAATACTCAGAAACATTCGATAATACCCCAAAAACCAAACAATTTCCGTTTGATACCGGCCAGGGTTCAAACATTGCTTTCCGTAAAAAGGAATTGATCGAAATTGGTGGATTTGATGAATATTTTGTTTACTACCTAGATGAGGCAGATGCCACTTGCAGGCTATTTAAAAAAGGCTATGAAACATATAATTTAAAAGAAAACGTCCAACGGCATTTCCGCGGCCCGAGCATCATCAGGGGAAATGGGTATAATTTAAGATGGCAAACCATTGCCCGGAGTACGGCGTATTATGGCATGAAAAATGGTGACAACAGCTTTTTTATAAGAATCGCACAAGTAATTCATGTGCTTTTGACGGATAAATCGCAAGAAATCACCGCCAACTATAAAAATAAGCACATCTCTACATTTGATCTGATCCAACAGCTCACAAAATATTACTACGGTGGAATTTTGGGAATTTTGGCGGGAATTTTTAAAAAGAGAAAATTCCTACCACCGATCTCTGATATTCCTGATAATACCTATGTTAATTTCAACGAAATCAACATACCCCAAACCAAATATCGCATCGCAGTAGTAGCTCCATGCATGGAAAGTGGTGAAACCGGTGGAGCCGAGCGCTTTCATGAAGGACTTACAAATGCGCTGAATACCCCCACAACGAGTGCAGATTTGGTAAAAGTAGTTATTGATGAATCAAATTTCCAAGCCATTGAAGCATCTTATTTAAAGTGTTTTAACCTAGATCTGTCGGAGTATGATGCGGTGATTTCGACCAAGGCGCCAACATTCCTGGTTCAGCATCCAAACCATGTCTGCTATCATCAACATACGATAAGGGTTTATTATGACATGTTTCAGCAGCTTTTTACGGATCCTAGTCCAATTGATTCTTACCATAGAAATACCATCGTTAAGATTGATGCGGAAGCTTTAAAATATCCACGGACAAAGAAGGTTTTTTCGCAAGGATATGAAATTAAGGAGCGACTCCAAAAATGGAACGGAATCACCAGCGAAGTCTTGCATCCTGCCATACATTTTGATAGCATACGTTCCGGCAGTTATGATTACGTTTTTATGCCTGGAAGACTCCATCCCTGGAAACGAGTTGACCTTGTGATCCGTGCCATGCGTTTTATACAACTTCCCGTTCGACTCAAAATTTCGGGTACAGGGGAGGATTTGGAGCGGTTGATGATGATGGCTGGCGGTGATGACCGGATCGAGTTTTTGGGGTATGTTACCGATGAAGTTCAGGCACAATTATATTCAAATGCTCTGGTAGTGCCGTTTGTGCCTGTCAGAGAAGATTATGGCTATATCGCCCTTGAAGCTTTTGCGCATGAAAAACCCGTGATAACCTGCAAAGATTCTGGCGAGCCCCTGCAATTTGTTAAAGATGGCATAACCGGCTTTGTTGTTGAGCCCAACCCAAAAGAAATCGCCAAAGCCATTGAATATTTTATTGCAAACCCTGAACAGGCCAAAGAAATGGGGAATAAGGGCAGACAGGAGATTGAACATCTTATCAACTGGTCCGATATTTCTCAAAAGTTAATACGCTGCCTTCAAGAGTAGCTGGTTAGCGTGGTCGTGTCTGGCCCAAAAAACGAACTTTTTTGGGCCAGAGAGCTTGCCACCTAACCATTTGCTTTCAAATAAAGAAACCAAAATGACATATCCTAAGAAACTGAGCGCTGAAAAGACATTCAGCATTTCAAAGTTTAAAAACGCGTTTTTTTATTATCTTAAAACAATACTTAGACCCTCTAGGTCATCCATTGATCCTATTCCTGAAGTACTCGATTTCGGTCATTTTGATAGGATAAACGGAGAAAATATACCCAACTCGGACTGTCCGATAAATCCCGAAACCAACCAAAAATTTATCAGCATTGAGGGCTGGGCAATAGATGCCGCGCTGAAAATACCCGCTGATGAAGTGTTTTTGCGCCTGGGCAACAATGAATTCAAAGCCATTTATGGAACCGGACGACCTGATGTGGCCAGTCATTTTAGCAATCCTTTGTTGAAGTTTTGCGGTTTTATGGGCAAAATTCCAATTGAAATGTTTGATGAAGGGGAAAATACCATTCAGCTGAAAATTATTTCAAAGAATAAGATTTACCGGGATATCGAACAAACAACTTTGGCTATAAACCTTCCTGAAACGGCAATGTTTGCCTTTCGGAAGTTCTATAAAACCGACTTTGAAAGCACCGATGCAATCGAATTTCCTGAAAATAAAAACCCCCTTCTGTCAATCATCATTTTGGGATATAATTTCTGGAGCCATACGCAAACCTGTTTTCGTTCCATCATCCGGAATTCCGCCGATACCAGCTATGAAGTTATTTTTGTGGACAATGGATCTACCGATGAAACCACCGGGAATGCCCGGTTGGTTAAAAACTTGCAGATCATTAGCAACCATGACAACAACGGCTTTGTAAAAGGATGTAATCAGGGGGCTCAAATCGCCCGGGGAGCTTATCTTGTATTCCTGAACAACGACACGTATGTTGCACCGGGTTGGCTTTCAACACTGCTCGAAACATTTAAAGCACACGAAAAAGCCGGTATCGTAGGGTCAAAACTGCTATATCCCGACGGAAAACTTGCCGAAGCAGGGAGTGTTGTCTGGAAAAACAAAGAACCCATCAACTATGGAAAATACCGTAATCCAGATCAGTTTGAGTTCAACTATCTGAAAGAAGTTGATTATTGTTCGGCAGCCTCGATGATGATTAAAGCCGAACTTTTCAATACCTTAAATGGTTTCGACGAAGCCTACAGTCCGGCATATTATGAAGATACCGACTTAGCATTTCGGGTCAGAAAATCAGGACACAGTATTTTATACCAACCCAAATCACAAGTCATTCATGTTGAAAGTCTGACGGCCAACACGCTGGACAAAAATTCACAGCTTGCCATAAGCAAAGCGGAATTTTATCGCCGATGGGGAGATGACCTTGCAAAAAAGTATGACGACCCAACCGACAGTGTGTACTTTGCAAGAGATCGCTCGATGCCCGGCAGCATCATTCTTTATGTTGATCATTGCATTCCAAGGATTGATAAAGATGGTGCTTCATTTATTACATTTCAGTATTTGTTGGCAATGAAGGCCATCGGATATAAAATTGTTTTTTGGCCGCAGGATCTGGATCCGGTCGAACCATACACGGGTATTTTACAACAAAACGGCATTGAAGTGGTTTACGGCGAGGTGTCTTTTGAAGAATATCTGATGCAAAATGGGTCATATATCAATTTTGCTTTTGTATCCCAGCCAATGGGAAGCCTTCCATATCTTGAGCTGTTACGGAATTTTACCGAAGCAAAAATCTTTTACATGGCCCATGATCTCCATTTTTTACGGGAGATGAGGGGAAAAGCTACCGTTAATGTTGGTGATGAAAACGACATCGAAAAAACCAGACAAACCGAGCTGGAATTGATGAAAAAATCAGACAAAGCGCTTTTTTTCAGCCAAATAGAAGTTGATTATCTGAAGCACCATTTCCCTGAAATTACCGCTGCATGTATTCCGTGGATTCAGGAAACCAATACTTCCAACATATCCATTAAGGCTGAAAACAGGGAAGGTCTGTTATTTATCGGCGCATTCGGCCATTTGCCCAATAATGATGCCGTGATGTGGTTTCACGATGAAATTCTACCTGAAATCCTACTCGAGATCCCGGAAATCAAAACCATCGTTTTGGGCAGTAATCCCCCGGAAAACATCCTCCGCCTTAACAGCAGCAATTTTATGGTAACAGGATATGTAAATGATATCGACAGCTATTTTGACAATGCCAGCGTTTTTATTGCTCCACTGCGTTTTGGTGCGGGCTTCAAAACTAAAAATGCCAGGGCTATGAGCAATGGTTTGCCAGTGGTTACCACCTCCATAGGAGCCGAGGGAATGTCGCTGACGGATGGCCTACATGTATTGATTGCCGATGATGCCAAATCGTTTGCTCAAAGGGTCGTTCAGTTGTACCGCGATCGGTTTTTGTGGGAGCAAATTGCCCGAAGTTCTGTGGAGCATGTTGCAAATAATTATTCGATGGAGGGCGCAAAACAATTCCTTAAAAACCAGCTGTTTGTCCAGCAATGAGTTGGCCCGCTGGTTTCATGTGTATATTCCGGAGCATCTGACCCCCTGATTCCAATTTCATCTGACCCCCCTTTGCGTATCTTGTTCTCATCGCCTTGAGCACACGATGGAGGATGATTTGCACCATCTCCGCCATACTCCGATCACCACTGTGCTTGTTGCCCATTCGCGCTTGCTGTTTTTAGGGCCGGAAAGATCGGGCAGCCAGAAATAGACGATGAGATGGGGTTGGTGGGAGGCGTGCATCTTTCGAATTGATTCCCAAAAATAACGTTATTTTTGGGGATTTGATCGCAATTTTGAAATGAATTAATCTGTCGGTGTCATCCTCGGTCGCCCGCTTTTACTGCGAAAAGGCAATGTTTCCGAATATAGAAATACCAACCATCACATCTTATATCTAACCAGTTACGTTATTTTGAAATTTAATTACAATAAAAGTCGAAATTAAAGAAGTCATTAACAATAACGTTGAGATTGCATTAATTTGTGGATTCACACCCATTTTTATCATGGAGTAAACTTTAACTGGTAATGTGGTTGTGCCAACACCTGAAGTAAAAAAAGATACTATAAAATCATCCCAAGAAATGATAAATGAAATTAGAAAAGCTGCTATAATTCCAGGCATAATTGATGGTATTACTGCAAAACGAAAAGCTTTGAATGGTGTAGCGCCTAAATCAATTGCGGCATCTTCAATATTTTTGTCTATGCCATTAAAACGTGTTGATATTATAAGAGTTGTATATGCCATTGTAAAAGATATATGGGCAATAAGAACTGAAAAAAAGCCTAATGTAAAGTTTATCAATACAAAAAATATTAATAGACCAATTCCAATTACAATATCGGGGGTAATAATTGGATATTGTAAAAGTGATTGGAATGCTACTTTGCCTTTAAAATCGAATTTATACAGAGCGTAAGAAGTAAATGTTCCTAAGACCACAGAAATTAATGATGAAAAAATAGCAATAAATATACTGGTTTGTAATGAATTTAGCAGGTCAGTATTTTGAAAAAGTTTGTAATACCAATCTAATGTAAACCCACTCCAAGACGAACTTATTTTATCTTTGTTGAAGGAGAAAACAATTAATACAGTGATTGGCAAATACAAGAATATAAATGCAATGATAGTATATGTAGTTAAAAGTTTTTTATTCATTTTGCATTATATTTAGTGATTATATTCTTTGCTGACATTACAATAAGCAATGCAAACATGATAATGAATACTAATGCAGACCCAAATGGCCAATTTCTTGCTGTTAAAAACTGGTCTTTAACTATGTTGCCTATCATTACTGATTTACTACCTCCCAAAATATCTGGTATAATAAATTCGCCCAATGTGGGTATAAAAACTAAAAATAAGCCTGTAAAAATACCTGATTTAGATAATGGCAATGTTACATTTAAAAATGTTTTAAGATTAGACCCTCCTAAATCATTTGAAGCTAAATATAAATTTTTATTAATTTTTTCTATTGATGAATAGAGCGGAAGAATAATAAATGGTAAATAATTATAAAACAACCCTAATTGCACTGCAAAAGGAGTAAATAGTAATTGCAACGGGTTATCAATAATTTTTAAATTAAATAGAATAGTATTTATCAAGCCTTCATTGCCCAATAGTACCATCCAAGCATACGTCCTAATTAGAAAATTAGTCAAAAAAGGCAGTATGACTAAAACCAGTAAAGTATTTTTAATTGATTGATTCTTTTGCGTTGAAATAAAATAGGCAATTGGATAACCCGCTAATAAGCATAATAGTGAATTGAGTATTGCAACAACAAAGGTTTTGAGGATAATTTTGTAATATAAATCATCAAAAATCAAAGTGAAATTAATTAAAGTAAAGTTATATTTAACTCCTCCATAATCACCTCTTTCAAAGAAAGCATAAATGAGCATTAAAAAGACAGGAATTAAAAAAAAAGTGACAATCCAAAATACCGACGGTATTAGGAATGCATTTTTTAACTTTTTGTATGTAATTCTATAGTTCAACATGTTTTATTGCATCATTTTTCCAACCGAAATAAACTTCTTCACCGACTAAAATATCTTCACTAAACCCTGTATTAAAATTAGTTGCTCTAATTATTGTTCCATCAATAGACAGAATTATGTATGACATAATATTGCCTTTAAATAATGTTTGGACGACACTTCCTTTTTTAATTACTTCAAATACATCTTTTTGTAAAGGATTTTTGTTTAAAATTATATCTTCTGGTCTAACTATTTGAACTATTTTTTTTACTAAACCTTCTGGTAAATAATTTAAGAATTCGGTTTCGTTTTCGTAATGAATAAACCTTTCATTACCATTTTCAATACAATGAATTATGTGTTTTACAACATTAAGCTCTCCCATAAAATCTGCGACATATTTTGTTTTAGGGAAATAATAAATTTCTTTTGGTGTTCCTATCTGCTCAATATTGCCATCTTTCATAATCGCAATTCTATCACCCATTGAGAGCGCCTCATCTTGATTATGTGTAACATAGATGAAGGTGGTGTTAATCTTAGATTTAAGTTCTTTTAGTGTTTCCTGCATCTCTAACCTTAATTTTTCATCTAATGCTGATAAGGGCTCATCTAATAATAAAATTTTAGGGTGGTTGATAATTGCACGAGCCAATGCTACTCTTTGTTGCTGACCACCACTAAGATTTTCAGGTTTTTTATTTGACAAATCACTTATTTGAAATAATTTAAGTGTTTCATTAACCCTAATTTTTATTTCATCACGATGAATATTTTTCATTTTTAGACTAAATCCCACATTATCAAAAACAGATAAATGAGGGAAAAGGGAATAGTTTTGAAATACCATATTAAATGGTCGTTCGTATGCTGGTATATCATTATATTGAGTACCATTAAATTCAATTGTTCCAGCGTCTTGCTTTATTAAACCTGCAATAATTTTAAGTA
>CAIZLM010000298.1 GCA_903933805.1 uncultured Bacteroidota bacterium
GGGTGCGTACGAAGGGCCGAATGAAACGGAACGACAAATAGGCGATCGGTAAAAACAACAGCCCTGTCACGGCAAATCCTGCCGGGCGATGGTGGAGATAGTCGCCGAGCCACCAAGCAAACCCCAAGGCGAAAAACAACATCATCAGCACCATAAACGTGAATACTGCAAGGGCCCCTGCAATATCGGCGGCAAACTCGGATATTTTTTCGGTAGAAGCCAAGGAAAAATAGGCCCAACGCGTCTCGAGGTGCTCATTGACCTGATCGAAAAGCCGGTGTAACAGTTGATCTTCTGTGTTTTCTGGTGCCATCTGTATGTTTTTTTGGTGAAGTGTGCACAGCGAAGTTATTGACTGCCGTTGACGTGAGTGGTTGACTATGGTCACCTTATACCCAGACTTATATCATGTCGATAAGTATTTCAATATGCCAACTTTGTGTGTTATTTGGGTTGCCGTGGTGCGTTCTGCCTTTCGAGCCGTTTTTTAAACTACTTTGGCAGTACGGTATCTTGCCGAAAGAAAAGGTCTTTTTTAGTCAGACATCGTTACACGCAACCAGTTACTGATTTTTTTTGCTGACGCTAACCCCCAAGTAATAACTGTTCTTCGTCAACGCAAAACGGTTCAGAAAAATCGAGTTCTGCCGTCAGTCAAAAAAACGCAGTACAATATTCCACAACATAAATGTACGGCATTTTGGGTATATTTGTTTTGTGGTGCCTTCATAATTGAACCAATAAAGCAGTCAATATGCATTTTACGCGCAAAAAAACCGTTGAAAAAGACTTCGTTGGTCGTATGTCGTGTTGTTGGTTGGTGGTGGTATTGGCGGTGTTCGCTACATCTTGTCGCAACAACGTACATCTGGAGGGTCAATCGGGCAACACCGGAGCGGTGTCGACGTTTATGGGTTTGGAAAGGCCGCCCCAGGAACCGCCGTACGCGCTGATTCCGGTTGTAAAAGACGTGGTGGTGGCTGATTTTTTTGATTTTATAGACACCCTCATCCGCCGCAACGATACGTTGGCTTACAAGTTGAGCGAAAATCTGCTGCTGCGTGCCAATCCTTGGATTCTGGATACATTGGTGTCCACGGACTATTATTATCAGCAGTCACGGGGTAATTTTGTGTACGATCAGCGGACCATGGTGGTGCTAAAAGCCGGCGATACCCTCCTCGTTCCGGGCCCAAAAACGGGGGCTGCTTTGGTTGAGAAAATGGAAAAAAGCAGCATTGACATCAATATTCCGGCCTTTGAAATGCGTATTTTAGAGGGTGACAGTGTCTTGTTTACCATACCGGTTCGGGTGGGGAAAAACCAAAAAAAATACCTGAAAATGGCCAAGCACACCGTAGATCTGAGGACTCGGACGGGTTCGGGAGAAATATTTCGCGTCAATCGCAACCCCATTTTTTTTGATCCTGTTACGGGTGAAAAATTTGACTTTACCAAGCGGGACGACCGCCAGATAACCCACATGCCACAGATTCCGTGGCTGGAGTGCTCCATCAACGGGCAGCGTTACGGCCAGATGATTCACCCGACAACCAATCCGAGAACGCTTGGGAAAGCGGCGTCTAACGGTTGTGTTGGTGTCAGTGAAGCTGATGCTTGGCGGGTGTACGCTTATGCCCCGGTAGGCACCCCGGTGCTGATTCGCTACGACCTAAAAAAGGTCAACGAACTCGGTGACACGATTCAATACAAAGATATTTACCGGATTAGGAGCGGGAGGATAGCGGCAGGCATGAATTTGGGTGCTGTTCTGTACGCACAAAAAGCGACCGGAATCTGTTGGTGTGAAACCATTTTTTAGGTGGGCTGCGCCGAAAAAAAATCCTGAAAGAGCGTGGGAACCTCGCAGCACGCACTTTCAGGATTGTGAAGATGGCCGTCGTTAATTTCTCGGTTTAACCTGGTTTTTGGGGGCTACTTTTTGGGGTCTAGGTGTGGGTGCAGGCTTTTGATTTGGCTGGCTGGGCTTTGTCTGTTCCCATTTTTGCCGGTGATAATCTTTTGCTTCGTCTGGTTGGGTTTGCGGTCGGGGTGCCGGCGTTGGTGCGCGGTAGTCCGGTTTATCGGTCTTTGGCGGATTCTGTTTGGGCGTTGGTATTACCCTAGGCGGGCGTTCGGTTGTTGGCGCGGGGGTTGGTTCCGGTTTTACGGGTGCTTTTTGAGGGGCCCAATCGGATCTTTTTTGAATATTTTGTTCGTTTTCACGCTGAATTTCACTTTTTGAAACATCTCTCGACTGCTTTATTTCTGGATATTTTTTGGCATTTTTTTCGAGGTAATCTGCTTGCGACGCGGGTTTTTTCGGATTTTTTGCGTTGTAGTCTTGCCGGCCCTGTTCAAACCGACCGTACGCTTCCAGCCTTTCCGGTAGCCGGTTGTTATCCGCTAGAAATTCATCTGAGATGACCGTTCGATTCCGGTCGTGCCATTCCCGAACGCCCTCTGAAATGGTGGTGCCAGAGTGTCTGTGTCCATTGTAATGTTTGACAAAGTGGGTAGAAAGGTGGTTGTAATGTTCATGGTGGCTTGGATGGTCAAAATACCAATGCATAAAATGGTAAGAAGGCAAATAAACGACCACCACACCGTAAGGATAATATTGGGTACCCCAATCCCACCACCACGGGTAAGGGTGCCAACGAGGGTAGGGTTCCCACCATGGGTAGCCGTACCAATAGGGATATGGGTAAAAGTAATCGTTGTTGTAGTACATTAAGTCGTTTTGCCGAACGTATAGGTCATCGTCTTCATTGTCTTCTGTGGTGTAGCCGTTTTCGGCGGCGTAGTCGTTCGCGGCAGACTGCAATTCGGCCTTGGCGTCGGGGTCGTTTTCGATGGCAGTTTTCCAACTTTCAAGTTCTTCTGCGTTTGAGCGGGCCACCGCCAGGTGGAGGGAATCTGTTTTTTGTATAACCCAAGCAGGGTTATCGCGGTAAATTTCGCCGACGAGCACGGTGAGTCTCAGGTCTTCGTTGAGCAGATCAACAACTTCCGGCATCCCCAACAGGTGCCTGAGTGCGCCTTGTGCCGGGGCCGGGTATCCGCTGATGAGCCGTTCAAAAGCGCCATTGGTGGTGTTGTTGAGGTCACTAATTTTCTCTAGCGTAGGCATTTGCCTGTTAACGACGCCCAGTGCTGCATCGCGCTTTTGCTCGGGCAATACTTCCAGCGATTTTTGGATCGCTGATGGAGACTTTTGTTGTGAAACGAGGGACTCCAACAGTCCTGGGTAGCGGTTCAAATCGTAAAAAATCTCCTGGGTTTTGCGTGGAAAGTCCTCGGTCAGGGTTTGAAAAGCGGCGCTGGTTTTTTCGCGCATATCCTGCATTTTAATCAGAATCTCTGGGTGTTTGGTTGCTTCCAATATAGCCAGTCGCGTTTCAGTGGGGTACAATACAAGGGCTTCTACTGACTTTTTATTCTCTGCTGCCAAATCACGCAGCAAGGCGATATCCTGCTGTGCGAAGCTGACTGTGGTGGAAAAAACTGCCCAAAGGGCGATGAATAGAAAAAAACTGCGTGTGGTTTTCATAGTTTGCGGCGATTGTGTGCCTGCAAATTTGTGGAAAACAGGTGATGTGGTTGGTGATGCTGGTCAACGGGAGCAATGATCTATGAATCGTGCTATGGTGGCGCAGGTGCAGCTTGTTACAAATTTCGGCGACAAAAAACACACAACTGGTTCGGTGGTCACGTCTGGGAAAAAAACCTTCTTGGTCCAGACAGCCTGCCACCCAATTGGTTGCCAAAATACCAGTATCTTCGGGGACACATAAGGCTGCCGTAAAACATGTGTATCGCTTTCGACGACGCAGTCGTTTACGAGGTCTTTTCCAACAATCCTGAAACGTCAACGCCGATGGTAACCAACGATCAATTCTGGCAGTATCCACCTTCCGTGGTTCTTCAAAAAAACGGGTCTTCTGAGACTGGGTTAAGCTCGAAGCAAGCTGCCAGGCGGTTGCTAGCCAGTCGAAAAAAGGAGTATCATCCGCCAAAATGGTTTCAAACCGTCCGGTTGTTCGCAAGACAATTTACCTCACCGTTGGTGTTGCTGCTGGTATTTGCGGCAACTATGTCGTCTGCTTTGGGGGATTGGGGAGATTCCATCATTTTGGTGTCGATACTTTTTTTGACTGGGAGCATCAGTTTTTGGCAAGAATACCGGGCAAGCCGGGCTGTGGAAAAGCTTCGGGCCATGATGCACATCAACTGTACCGTCCTGCGCGATGGCAGGGCCCGAAAGGTGCAGAAAGAAGCGGTGGTGCCAGGCGATGTGGTGCTGTTGGCTGCCGGCGATGTGGTGCCAGGCGATTGCTTGGTGCTGGAATCCAAGGATTTACACACCAACGAGTCAGCGCTTACGGGAGAATCATTTCCTGTGGAGAAGGAACCGGGTATCTCAGCGGCGGATGCGCCCCTTTCTGCGCGGTTGAATGCCCTCTTTGAAGGGTCAAGTGTGATGAGTGGTACGGGGAGGGTGTTGGTGGTAAAAACGGGAGATGCGACAGAATTTGGGAAGATTACAGCACAAATGGCTGCAGTAACGCCAGAAACATCGTTTCAGACAGGTATTCGGAGTTTTGGTTACCTCCTGCTTCGAATGACTTTCGTGCTCTCGGCTGGTATTCTGATATTCAACCTGTTTTTTGGAAAACCCATTGCCGCGAGTATCCTTTTTTCCATAGCACTGGCTGTAGGGCTTGCCCCGGAGCTCTTGCCTGCGATCATGGTGACCACGTTGTCTGTCGGCGCCATGCGCATGGCACGTAACAAGGTCATTGTCAAAAAACTTGACGCCATTCAGAACCTTGGCGCCATCAATATTCTGTGTTCCGACAAAACGGGTACGCTGACAACAGGATCCGCCAAGGTGGCTGCTACCCTTGGGTTGGAGGGCCAGTCCAGTGATCGTGTACGGCTTTTTGCCTGGCTTAATGCCTATTTTGAAACAGGCTATACCAATCCGATGGATGAGGCCATTCGCCAGTTGCCAAACATGAAGGTTGGTGTTTTTACCAAAAAAGATGAGGTGCCCTATGATTTTTTGCGCAAACGACTGAGCATTGTGGTGCACGATGGCAGCAGCGACCTGATGATCACCAAGGGTGCTGTTGCCGAGTTGTTGGCGGTTTGTGACCGAGCAGAAAAACCCGACGGCGAAATTGTCCCCCTTGAAAATGTTCGCGCGGCCATCATTCAACAATTTGAATCCCACAGCGCACAGGGCTTCCGCGCGATTGGTGTTGCCTGGAAGGATGTGAGTGGCGACCCGTTGATCAACAAAGACGATGAAACGGGCATGGTTTTTTTAGGGTTTTTGTTGCTCGAAGACCCGCCAAAACCGGGAATTTTGGCCACGCTCAACAGCCTTGCCAGCCTCGGTATAACCTTGAAAATTATTACCGGTGACAATCGACTTGCGGCGGCACACCTTGCCGGCCAAATCGGACTCGATCGACAAAATTTACTGACAGGACACGATATTGCGGCTCTCGGCGACGAGGCATTGGCACGCAGGGCCCTGTCTGTGAGTCTTTTCGCTGAGGTAGCGCCACAACAAAAGGAAAGGCTTATCAGGGCCCTGCGCGGACAAGGAAATGTGGTGGGCTACCTCGGAGATGGCATCAACGATGCGCCAGCCCTGAAAGCCGCAGATGTTGGTATTTCCGTTGACGCTGCCGTGGATGTGGCCAAGGAAGCGGCAGATATTGTGCTCATGGAAAAAGACCTCGAAGTGCTGCGACAGGGCATTCTGGATGGCCGAAAAACATATCTTAATACGCTCAAGTATATTTTTATCACCACCAGCGCCAACTTTGGCAATATGTTTAGCCTAGCAGGTGTTTCGCTGTTTCTGCCTTGGCTGCCCTTGCTCCCCACCCAAATATTGTTGCTCAATTTTTTATCGGATATTCCGGCCCTGGCCATTGCCTCCGATCGGGTGGACGAGGAACAACTTGCCCGACCAAAACGTTGGGATATCGCGCTGATCCGCAGATTTATGGTCGTTTTTGGCATCCAAAGTTCGCTGTTTGATTATTTGACGTTCGGGTGCCTGCTCTTCTTTTTTAAAACCGGTGAAAAATTATTCCAAACGGGTTGGTTCGTGGAATCGGTATTGACTGAAATTATGGTACTATTGATCATTCGAACGGTAGGTCCGGCACTCAAAAGCCGTCCTTCTCCTTGGTTGCTTTGGATGAGCCTCGCAACAGCAAGTATTACAATGGCTCTGCCCTATCTGCCCATTGGCGCTAAACTCGGGTTGTCACCCCTTCCGCCAACGTTGCTTGCTTTTATGCTTGGTATCGCGGTGCTCTATGGTGTCGTGGTAGAGGGTACCAAGCGGCGGTTTTTCAAAACGGCAACGCTTTGAGGCTCAAAGGAATGGCATATTCAATTCATGGAGCCGCTATCCTAGGGGGGTGTACACCGCACAAGATAGCGGCTGAAAGTATCAGTACTGCTGTTGACCTTCATCAAGAATATAAACGGGAGAAGGGCTGAAATTTTTCCGAAACATCGGTATGAGAAAGGCCACGAAGGTGCGTATTGTCCCAAATGTCAGAGACTGTTGCGACCTGAAAGGCTGGAAAAACACCCTCGCCGGGGGCGTTCTTAGAGCGCCCCAATGTATTGAAGCATTAAATTCCAGTATAGTTTGGCCGTCTCCACCAAGTCAACACGCTGGTGCTGTTGCCATTCCAACAGGGTTACTTTGAGCCGCACGTTGGCTCGGTATGCCTTGAAGTAATCAAACAACCGCCTGTCTTCATTGCTTTCAATACAGGGCCAGTGCCGGCGGTAATGTTCCATAAAAACCTCGGAAAGTGCTGAATGCCCGCCGGCCTCCAAATCCATGCACAAAAACGCGAGTTCGTTTAGAATATCCAGTTTGCGAAAATGAGGATTGAACTCTATGCAGTCAAATACCATGGGGCCCTCCGGGAGCAAAAAGATGTTGCGGCTGTGCAAGTCGCCGTGCCCGTCCACCCAAAAGCCCGATTGGGCACGTTCGCGCAGGCGTGGCGCATGGTCGTCTAGGAAGCGCGCGATTTTGTTCCGCCAATCACGGAGTATGGCACTTGCTTTGTCGCCAAAAAGTTGTCCACACACACTTTCAAGTCGGAACAGGTCCTCGAAATCGGCACGGGTTTCACGTTGTTGGTAAGGTATTTGGTGACTGGGAATCACGACAGAAAGGTGAAAACGGGCAAGAATTTCCGCCAATGCGCTCAATTGGAGGTTTGAAACGGCCTTTTTACGCAACAACCGGTCCATTTGGCAGCGGTCGTCCATGCGTTTCATCCAAACACACAGTTCGATGGCAGGAGTTTGGTGGTCGCCAATGTAGGCGGTGCCATCGTCGGCAAGTCCAATGGGCAATACGTCGAGGTACATCTCGGGTGCCAGACGTTTGTTGAGGTGGAGCTCTTCGCGGCAGAAAAAAGCCCTTTTTCCCGAGGTACTGAAATCAAGAAAAGAAAATTGAACCGGTTTTTTAATTTTAAAAACAAAATCCGGTGTCATGATCACCCAGGAAATATGGGTCTCTACCAACGACACCGGCTGTTTTTGTCCAGGGAATCGCCCATTGGCAACGATTGCTTGTACTTGATCGGGTGTCATAGTGTTGGTTGGAGGTTCGTGTAAGCCGTGATGGCATCAACCATTGTTTGCAGGGGCATGGTATCTGACCACAGCGTCAGGTGCGGTTCGGAGAGTGGTTCTGCTGCATTTTTGATTTTTTCATATATTTGATAATCCGCTTCACTGTCGGGTCGCGGATTTTTTAAGCGTTCCCTGATGGTAGATTCCTGTGCGCATACTTCTACCCATCGCACTGGAACGGGGCAATCGGCGGCCAGTTGTCGGAAGGGTTCTCGGATGGATTCTTTGTAAAAGGTGCTGTCCACGACCACATGCTGTCCATTGGTAAGGGCTGTTTTGGTTTGATCGAGCAGTGAGGCGTACACTTTTTCTTTGTCTTTTGGATCGTAATGGCCCATTAAGCCCAATTCTTGGCGCAGCAAATCACTGTTGAGGTGGTGGGCGCCTGTTTTTGCTGAAAAAGCTCTGGCGAGTGTAGTTTTACCGGAACCTGGTAGTCCTGAAATAAGAATCAGCATGGTGTTTGGGCTTTGAAATGGTATTCAGCAGTTTTTGGTGTTACAGGAGCCAGAACAGGAGCCAACCTGCGCCGACGGCCAATATCAATCCGTAGCCCAACCCTACCGTCTTTCGAATATCCCGGGCGCCATTGAGTACGCTGACCAGAAATTTAAAAAGAGAGTTTGACATCACGGCAAGTAAGACAATGGTAGCGGCTTCGTGGGTTTCTACGGGGCTGGCAGCGGCCCATTTCGCAGTAGAAATCGTAATCGCGTCAATGTCGGCAATACCAGCCACGGCGCCGGTGAGGTAGGTCATCGTCTGGCTCATCCATTGTCGAGAGGCCGACATGAGCCACGTGATGCCCACGTATAGCAACACAAACAAGATGGCGTTTTTAATGTCCAGCGGGTTTCCGGGAGAGAGTGGTGTGGCCTCAGATGTATTGGAGGGCTTTTTAAATACCTTCCAGGCAGGTACTAAACTGACCAATAACATCATCAACAGCGGTAAAAACAACTGTTTTGCGACGGGTAGTGCAAAAATTGACACCCACACCATCACCCGTATAAACATGATGGAAGACGCCAGTACGATGCCGGAACCATACGCCAAGGCGAGATCTTTTCTTTCCCGGCTCTTCGAGGAAAAAACCCAGGCAATGAGCGTGGAGGAAAAAAAGCCACCCATAATTGCCGTCAGCAGGATTCCTTTTTCTGGGTTGCCGAATTTTAACAGCAAATACCCAGAAAAGCTGAATGAAAGCACCAAAACAACCACATACCCCAAATCCCGGGGCGTTAACAGCCCGTCAGGCCCGAAGGGCGTTTTTGGCAACATCGGCAATATCAGCAGCGCCAGGACGATAAATTTGATGAAAGCAAACAACTCCTCCTCCGTGATTTGTCGTATAAAACCGTGTAGCTGCTCCTTGAGAGACAGTACGGTTGTCATCAGAACCACGATGGCCAGTGACTCTTGCATCCGACCTTCTGCGTTCGCGATCCCAAGGATGAAGGTCAGTAGTAAGGCTACCGGTGTTGTCAGCCCAAGTTTGCCTTTTTGCGTTTGAACGCCATAGGCAATGCTGATCAACAACAGAAAGCCTGCCGTCATCACGAGCAATACTGTTGGGGTGGTGTACTTCGACACCCAATCTGCAACGTTGCCCATGATGGCAACCAATACAAAGGTGCGGATACCTCCCACGTGGGTGGGTTGGTCGTGGGTGTTGAATTCACGCTCGAGTCCGATGATGAGCCCAATGCCTGCGGATACCATCAAACTGGTGAATGAAGGGGTCATGATCGCCTGTAAGGATTCATACCAATCCATTTGATTTCGGGGTGGGGTGGGGGCGTCAATGCTTTATCCAACGCATAATGTAATCAATTTTCCACCCTATTGGGGGAAGGATTCACGGGATAAGGCGCCAAGCCCGATTTGAAAATATTTTCCAGGCGCAAACTGGTCGGTTGTGCCAGCAAAATTCGGCCGTACTTTTAGTGCATAAAATGATGTTGGTTGGGGGTGATCATGATGCTAGTGCCGTGTCCAGTCAATGGCCCATGCATGTGACGGTCTAATTTTCCATTCCTCTCCGTTGTTTGTCGATTACAATATCCCGTATTGAGCCCTCCTCACGCCTTGATGAAGGGAAGATTTGCCTCCCCAATGCATGGGCCATTCACTGAACGCGGCTCTAGTGCTGCTGCTCCCAACTACCCAATATGCGCTAAGTTTTTTCGTATAATGGTTAGCGTGGTCGCGTATGAGGCAATAAATGGGCCCCTATTGTCTTACACGTGACCACCCAATCACTTGAATTCTTTCATGTAAATTTTAACCAAGAGCAAAAACATGGCAATCATAATCGGGCCAAAAATAAACCCGATGAACCCAAACAGTTGAAGGCCAATAATAACGCCGAACAGGGTGATGAGGGGGTGGGTATGGCCTATTTTGTTCAGCAGCCACATGCGTGCCAGGTTGTCCACGGTGCCGATAACAAACATTCCGTACAGAAAAATAAACACGGCGTTGCCCGTCATTCCTTTTGACAGCAGCAGCAAAGTGAGGGGAATAAAGGCCAACGCTACCCCCAAAAAAGGCATCATACCGGCAACAAATGTGATAAAAACCCAAAACCACAAGTCCTCTACTCCAGCAATCCAATAACCCAGCAGTCCGGCCAATCCTTGTACCACCCCCATGAGGGGTATGCCAAGTGCATTGGAATACACCAGGTCGTTTAATTCTTTTCGGAGGTATTCGGTATTGTCAGATTTCAAGGGCAGCCAATTGAAAAAAGAGGTCTCCATTTTTTTTCCATCGGAAATCATGAACCACAAGATGAAGTACGTGATCAGCAATTGTAAAATGCCGATCAAGGTGGCATTCAGGACATTGCTCAGCTCTTGTACACCCCACGACGAGATGCTTTGGATACGATCCGGGGTGAGGATATGCACGCCAAGGTAACCCTCTAAGCTGGCCATCAGGGCTTCCATCGAATGTATGACCTCCTCGGAACTTTGAAACCCCGCTGCTATTTTGGCGCTCAAGAGCCTTACCAGTGCATTGATGGGCAGTAAAATGACCACAAAGGAGCACAGCATCAGGATACCCGCGGTGAGTTTTTTGTTCCATTTACGGACATCCACGAGGTAGTGCATGGGTGTCCGAAGCAATACGTAAAGGGTATAAGCTCCCAATAAGGAAGGCATAAACAAGCGTAAATTCCAAAAAATCAGCCCGAAAAGGCTTGAAATTAGGAGTAGCAACAATATTTGGCGTATCTGTGAATTGGGGACCAAGTTTGGTATCTATTTTATAGGGTAATACTTGGGCCAATGCCCAATAAAAAATTTTGCAGACTCCCGTAAGCAAGCCAGACAGCCTACTACCTAACCAGTTACTTACAACTATAAGTTCATGCACCGGACGCAGTACCAATTGACAATTTATATCTTTGCAAGCAGTCTTGGTAAAGGTGCTGTTTATATGATCCCAAATATACGTCATCGACAGGCTTTTTGTGCCAAATAAATTGAGTGTAACAAGTAGGTGGCAAGCTTTTTGGCCTAAAAAGGACTGTTTTGCGCCATGCATGGCCCATTTTTTTCATCGTCGCGCTGCTACGAACTGCAAAAAATGGCCACTTTTTCTGCTCAGGCGCGACCGCTAACCGGGTACTTTTTATTCTGCGCTGACCATTTTTTGACTGTAGCGCTGCTTCAACCTCTAAAATCCTCCAACACACGCGCAGCGGAGACCATGAATAACAGTGACAATTGAACATCTAACATCCTATCTTATATAACATGAAACAGAAAATCCGAATGGGAATGGTCGGTGGCGGCCAGGGTGCTTTCATCGGCGCAGTACACCGCATGGCTGCGGCATTGGATGGCGAGATTGAACTCGTCTGTGGTGCATTCAGCAGTAATCCTGAAAAGTCGAAAGCATCGGGTGCAGATTTAGGCTTGTCGCCGGATCGCTGTTACGGTACTTTCCAAGAAATGATTCAGCGTGAAAAGCGCCTCCGCCCCGATCGCAGGATGCAGTTTGTGAGCATTGTTACCCCCAACCACGTTCATTTCGCGCCCGCTAAAATGGCCCTTGAAAACGGGTTTCATGTTATTTGCGACAAACCGCTTACATTCAACCTGAAAGAAGCGCTGTTGCTAGAGAAAATTGTGGACAAAACGGGGCTGATCTTCGCCCTTACCCACAACTACACGGGTTATCCGATGGTAAAACAAGCCCGCCAGATGATCCGGCAGGGGGAATTGGGCGAACTGCGCAAGGTAGTGGTAGAGTATCCGCAGGGATGGCTCAGTACCCACGTGGAAGCTTCCGGGCAAAAGCAAGCCGCCTGGCGCACCGACCCCAGCCGAAGCGGCATCGCCGGTGCGATGGGTGATATCGGCACCCACGCCGAAAACTTGGCGGAATACATCACCGGTTTGAAAATTACGGAAATGTGCGCCGACATCAGCACGTTCGTGCCGGGCCGGCTACTCGACGACGATGGCAGTGTACTGCTCCATTTTGAAGGTGGCGCAAAGGGTATTCTGCATGCCAGCCAAATAGCGGCCGGGGAGGAAAACAACCTGAATATCCGTATTTATGGCGAAAAAGGCGGACTTGAATGGCGACAAATGGAGCCCAATACCTTGATTGCCAAGTGGTTGGACAAGCCCACCCAAATGATTCGCACGGGGGTGGGCAGCCTGAGCCCGGAAGCGCAGGCTGCCACCAGAATTCCCGGCGGACATCCAGAAGGGTATCTGGAGGCTTTCGCCAATATTTATCGAAATTTCGCCCACTGTGTCCAAGCCCGCATAGCGGGTGTAGAGCCGGATCCAATCCGCAACGACTTTCCCGGCATTCGAGACGGCGTACGGGGCATGCAGTTCATTGAAAAAGTGATCGCAAGCGGCAAGAGTAAGACAAAATGGGTGAAACTGTAACCAATTGCTTTAGCGCCCCACCATGTCCTCTGGTATTACCCAAGCGTCGAATTGTTCGGACGTCATGTGCTTGAAATCGAGCCCTTGCAGTTCGTATTCCAATGCGGATGCTTTCAGGGTAATACCTTTTCGGTGGGCGTTTTGAGCAATGGCAGCGGCGTTGTAATACCCGATTTTGGTGTTCAGTGCTGTTACCAGCATCAGGGAGTTGTTTACGTGCTTGGCGATATTGTCGCGCAGGGGTTCTATGCCCATGGCGCATTTATCGTTGAAAGAGACGCAGGCTTCACCAATAAGCCGGGCGGAATGCAGGAAGTTGTAGATCATCACTGGCTTGAACACATTGAGTTCAAAGTGGCCGTTGGACCCACCGATGTTGATGGCCACATCGTTGCCCATCACCTGGGCTGCCACCATCGTCAGGGCCTCACATTGGGTCGGATTTACTTTGCCGGGCATGATGGAGGAGCCTGGTTCGTTGTCGGGAATGTGTATTTCGCCAATGCCGGAACGCGGTCCGGAAGAGAGCATACGCACGTCGTTGGCAATTTTCATGAGGCTTACGGCGACGGTTTTGAGGGCGCCGTGTGCTTCTACAATGCCATCGTGCGCTGCAAGCGACTCAAACTTATTGGGCGCTGTCACAAAAGGCAGTCCCGTAAGGGTCGCGATGTGTTGCGCTACCTTTTCAGCGTAGCCTGGCGGCGTGTTGATGCCGGTACCCACGGCTGTGCCCCCCAGGGCTAATTCTGACAGGTGGGCCAAGGTGTTTCGGATTGCCCGCAATCCGTGGTTCAACTGGGCTACATAGCCTGAAAACTCCTGTCCCAGCGTGAGTGGCGTGGCATCCATGAAGTGCGTGCGGCCAATTTTTACCACGTCCATGAAGGATTCAGACTTGGCTTGCAAGGTGTCGCGAAGCTTCTCCAGTCCTGGAATGGTGACTTCCATCAACATCTGATAGGCCGCAATGTGCATGGCGGTTGGAAACGTATCGTTTGACGACTGTGATTTGTTGACGTCGTCGTTTGGGTGGATAAATTTTTGCTCGTCGGTGAGTTGGCCGCCCTGAATTACGTGGGCTCGATATGCGATCACCTCATTGGCGTTCATGTTGCTTTGAGTACCCGAGCCGGTTTGCCACACAACCAAGGGAAACTGGTCGTTCAGTGTACCGGACAATATTTCACCGCAAACCTGACCGATGAGGTCGCATTTTTCTTTGGGGAGTATCCCCGCTTCAAAGTTGGTGAGGGCGGCTGCTTTTTTTAATACGGCGAAGGCGCGGATGATTTCGAGGGGCATCCGGTTGGTGTCGCGGGCAATGTTAAAATTCTCGATGGATCGCTGGGTTTGCGCGCCCCAATATACGTGTGCGGGCACCTGTACTTTGCCCATGGTGTCTTTTTCTATGCGGTATTCCATTGTTATACTGTTTGATAGATGATTTGAAGAACGGAGCGCAAAGGTAAGCGACAATTGAAAAAAGTGGATAACGGGGGCATTTTGGAAGGATTCTACACTGCCCGAAAAGCTCGTTCGATATTGGACCTACCAGCTTACCAGAACAACCGAATACCAAATATTTTCAGCATAAACAGCATTATTTTGAGCATTTCTTGAGGCAATAAGTTGAAAGCTGTAAAAGCCATCTTTTCAAATCCCCGCTGGTTTGAATGGAATGTCTTGGAGAATTCCCGACAGAATTTTTTTGCCAGTGTACGTCTTTCAGGGGTTCCAGCTTCCAGAACATCCCGGAGGATGGTTATCTTGAACCTGTTGTACAAGGATTGTTTCATTATTTTCAAATTGATAGCCGCATCACCGTCGCCGTGTAACCACTTGTTGATAAACAACATTCTACTCGTAAGCATCAGGTTGCTGGAAGAGGTTTGAGCATCGTGTGTACGCCAAATATAGACGTCCTGATTTTCAAAATCATAATCAAACCCCTTTCGAAACATGCGGATGAAGAGGTCGTCATCTTCGTATCCACGAAATTGTGTGTCAAACCCTCCAACCGCCCAAAAAGCCTTTTTGTAGATCAGGCAGGCAGAAGGCAGTATAAAAAGGTCTTGAGATACTAAATTGTAAATGTTTTTAATCGTATCGGCACTGACCAATGGTCTCGATTTGCTGGCCGTAATTTTGCCATTTGCCAAACAAATCGCAAAATTTGCATACACCCATCCACGGCGCTCCAATGGCTGTAAAAGAATGGCGCGGTTCAAAATGGTGTTGTGTTCCGGCAGCAACACATCATCTTGATCCAAAAAGCAGACATAATCCGACGCCGCAATACGACATCCTGTATTCCGAGCGCTTCCCTGACCGCCATTGGCTTGTGCGACATAGGTGAATGGATATTTGTCGAGCAGGGTTTGAACAAAAGTTGTCTCTGCAACTTTTGAACCGTCATCGACCACAATGACTTCGCTAAAGGGCAATGTTTGTGAAAATGCGGAGCGAATGGCTTCTTCAATAAATGCGGAACCATTGTAATAAGGGATAATTAGTGCAATGGTATTTGCCGTATTCATACGCTGTGAATCTAAGTGCAGTTGTAACAAGACCCAAAAGTAAGGTTACTTCTGAAAAAATTATCCCGTACTTTTGCGGCGGCAGTCTTCCTTTTCAACCTGCACGCTGATAATTTTACGATTTTTACTAAAAAAACGCAACTGGTTAGGTGGCAAGCTGTCCGGCGTAAAATGTCCACTTTTTTGTCTCAGACGCGACCACCTAAACAGTTACAAAAAAACAACCAATCAATGGCATATTCGCTTCCCGATTTATCCTACGCATTTGACGCGCTCGAACCCCATGTGGATGCTCGTACCATGGAAATCCACCACGGCAAACACCACGCCGCGTATGTAACCAACCTCAATGCAGCCCTCCAAGGCTCGGAGCATGAAGGCAAAAGCCTTGAAGCCCTCCTCGCCATCATTTCAACTCTTCCGGTCGCGGTGCGAAACAATGGCGGAGGCCATTGGAACCACACCATGTTTTGGGAAATGATGTCGCCCAACGGGGGCGGTGAACCCAGTGGCGAACTGGCATCCAAAATAAACGAGCAATTCGGCTCTTTTGAGGACATGAAAAAACAGCTTGCACAGGCTGCTGCTACCCGTTTCGGCTCCGGATGGGCGTGGCTTTGCGTAGATGCTGAACACAATCTTTTCATCTGCTCAACCCCAAATCAGGACAATCCGCTCATGGACCTAGCAGAGAAAAAAGGCCAACCTATTCTAGGACTTGACGTTTGGGAACATGCCTACTACCTGCACTACCAAAACCGTCGTCCAGACTACGTGTCCGCTTGGTGGAATGTGGTAAACTGGGAAGAAGTGGGCCGCCGCTATCACA
>CAIZLM010000299.1 GCA_903933805.1 uncultured Bacteroidota bacterium
GAGAAAGCTGCCGCTCCCAAGATGTCCCGCGCGGAGGTGCTTGCGCTGGCACGGGCCGCACGGAAGCCTAAAGAGAAACCATTAGTAGTAGCCGCTCCCAAGCGTGCCCGCCGCAGCAGTGAAGAAGTAGCCGCCGAGAAAGCCGAGAAAGCTGCCGCTCCCAAGATGTCCCGCGCGGAGGTGCTTGCGCTGGCACGGGCCGCACGGAAGCCTAAAGAGAAACCATTAGTAGTAGCCGCTGCCAAGCGTGCCCGCCGCAGCAGTGAAGAAGTAGCCGCCGAGAAAGCCGAGAAAGCTGCCGCTCCCAAGATGTCCCGCGCGGAGGTACTTGCGCTGGCACGTGCTGCACGGAAGCCTAAAGAGAAGCCAGTTGTAGAAGTAGTAGACGCTGCCAAGCGTGCCCGCCGCAGCAGTGAAGAAGTAGCCGCCGAGAAAGCCGAGAAAGCCGCAGTGCCCAAGATGTCCCGCGCGGAGGCGCTTGCGCTGGCACGGGCCGCACGGAAGCCCAAAGCTGAAACTGCAGTTCTGGAGCCAGAGCCTCAAGAACTGCCAGTAAAGAATACCACAGCTGCCAGTAAAAAAACTAAAAAGTAGTCTGTTTAACTTGTAAGCGGTCGTCTCACAAGTCATGCTGTGGGACGACCGCTTTTTTGTGCCAGAATATACGATTCCTTCCCTATCCTATTCGTGTCGGAATCGTAACCAGTTACTCAATATCTTTGGGTAACTTCGGGTTTTACATTGCTGCATCATACGCCACCAATTGCAGGAAAATTATGGTGAATCGAATCGTTGGAACAATGGGGGGGACTCTTCCCGGGCCATTGGTTGTTGTAACAGCTGCGTTGCATGGCAACGAACCAGCCGGTGTACAAGCGCTGGAGGCAATTTTCAACCTGCTCGAATCTGAAAATATCATAGGTTTTAAAGGCAGGTTTATCGGGCTTATTGGCAATGTACAAGCTTATGCGACCCACAGCCGTTTTATGCTGCGCGATTTTAACCGTGTATGGCGTATGGATCTGCTGGCCGAGCTGTTGGCGCAGCACGAATCACACCTGCAAGGGGAGGACTTGGAGTTTGTACAACTTTACAATACCATTTGCAGAGAAGTTGAGGCGTCGAAGCCGAAAAAAATCCTATTCCTCGATTTGCATACCACATCTGCTGGTGGAGGATTGTTTTGTATTCCCACGGATGAGGGAGAGAGCCTCGCTTGGGCCAAGTTGTTGCAGGCGCCGGTTGTGCTTGGTTTGTATGACCAGGTGGATGGCACTTTGTTGCGCTTTGGGGTATCTGGTTATTTTTCAAACAATACGGCTGTTGTACCAACGCTTGGGGTGGCATTCGAAGCTGGGCAACACGATCACCCTGACGCGGTGGTTCGGTCCATTGCTGCGATCTTAAAAACCCTTGAATACGCGGGCTGCTTACCGGATGTAGGTGAAGGCTTTTTGGAATCAACAGGTCTTCAGCGCCCACAAACGCCGCCGCCCCTCATCACCCGCTTGGTTACCGCACACCACATCAATCCTGGGGATGGTTTTGTCATGCGCCCTGGCTATGTCAACTTTCAACCTGTTCTGGAGGGCGAACACCTTGCGGATGATGCCAACGGGCCTATAGTTGCACCTTTCACCGGTATGATCTTGATGCCATTGTACCAGTCCCAAGGCAGCGACGGTTTTTTTCTGGTTCGATCAGCCGAGTAGCCTTGAAGGAGCCCGTTTTTCGACACGATTATTTTCCGGCCACATAGTCGGTCAGGTATCGGAACGCTTCGGTCAAATGCCCTTCTTCGGTGACCATTCCTCTACAGATAGACGGGCTTTGTTTGCCCTTTAGCAGTTCTGGCAGAATTTTTTCCAACAACTGACGGCCAAAGAAAGCCGATGCATCGCGCGGAAGTTCGGATGGTAAATTGTCGATGGCCATGATGTCCACAGAATCGGGTAGGAACGGCGCAGTTTCTGTGCCATTGATCCGGCTGAATCCATACACGGGGTCGGCTATGATGCTGGGACGTATGGTGCATGGTACAGAGGAGTCGGGCATGATATCACAGGTGATGTCTGCGATGACCCGAATCCTGAAATCCGGTTGTTTTACCGCGGCTGCGCTAAAAAACATGGGGCTTTTTTTGTCGTAAAAAATACCATTGATGAAAATATCGGCTTTTTGGTAGAAGGGTTCAAATTTGCTCCGATAGGCTTCTCCATGGGTATAAAAGTCGGCTTTTTCAAAGGGCTTGCCATCGTGACGTTCCACGTAATCGGATGCATGGAGCTGTGTAAATACGGCCTCAGAAAATTCCTGAGACAAAAATTCAAGTGGACTAACTTGCCGGATGTGCATATCGCGCAAATTCTTAGCTGCTCCGGATGAGACACGCCCGCCTCCCGTGAGTACGATGCGCAGGGGTGGCAAGGTCATTTGCTCGTATATTGCCAAAACGGTCGCATAGTCGTGGGTTTCACACAGTCGTGGCAAGGTAAAGTCGCCCGTACGCATTCCCCAGGTCCACAGCGCATTGTGCGCACCGACGATGCCAGCATAAAAACCAAACGCGATCAGCCGTTCGCCCTGTTCATTGGTGAGTGCCTCGTAGTCGATCAGTCGGATGTTTTTTTCGAGGATTGCCAGCAACAGTGGACGGTTATAGGCTTGCTTTTTGATGGTATGCGAAAAAAACAAGTAGGTTTTTTCTGGTTGGAGCAGGTCAATGGGTACTTCTTTTACCCCCAACAGTACGTCGCAATCGTGGAGGTCTTCTTGTAGCATGATGCCGTGTTTGACAAATTCGGCATCCATAAAGCATCGGATTGGAGAGGGTTGCACAACAATTCGAAGGGGTAATTCTACCTGGGCTTCTGCACATTGTTCTGGTGTCATCGGTGTGCGTGCGTCGGGCGGGGTTTTTCCCTCGCGGATAATTCCAATCTTTATCATGGTGTGGTGGGTTTTAATAAATCTGGTACAGGGAAAAGGTCCCCAACATGCTCTGACCTGCAAAGGTAGATATTCAACAACCGTTCTGGTTTTGCGAAACCAACATCACCCTACTTTTTTATCAGGCTCCGGCGTAATATTATCACCCGTAATTGGTTAGGTGGTCGCGTCTGAGACAAAAAATGGACCGTTTTGGGCCAAACAGTGTGCCAGATAACCAGTTACTATCACCAGAAATGGTCTCTTTCGCCCTGTTGTGTGGCCGTACGTCAAAGAAAAAAGCGCTTCTTGTATATTCCGTGACCCACATTGACCAACATTCTTCAAAAAATCGGGAACTTTACGCCCAAGATTTTAGGAAAGCCAACCATCAACGGTCATCAGCTACTTGTCCAACACCATGAAAGAACTCAAAGGTTATTTAGAAGCCAACAAACAACGATTTCTCGACGAACTGCTCGAACTCTTGCGTATTCCATCTGTGAGTGCAGATCCCAAGCACACAGGCGATGTACGCCGCATGGCAGAAGCCACTGCCGAACACCTCAAAGCAGTGGGTGTTGACCACGTGGAAATCTGTGATACCGCCGGTCATCCAATCGTATATGGAGAAAAAATGGTTAACCCAAAAGCGCCCACGGTTTTGGTGTACGGTCACTACGATGTCCAACCAGCAGATCCGATCAGTCTTTGGGACAGTCCTCCCTTCGAACCAGTGGTTAAAAAAACAAGTCTTCATCCTGAAGGCGCAATTTTTGCCCGCGGAGCGTGTGACGACAAGGGCCAGGTATTCATGCACGTGAAGGCCTTCGAAATGATGGTAAAATCTGACATGCTACCTTGCAATGTCAAGTTTATGATTGAAGGAGAAGAAGAGGTTGGTTCTAAAAACTTGGATAAATTCTGTCGGGACAACCAAAAAAAACTGGCTTGTGATGTGGTGCTGATCTCAGATACCAGCATTATTGACCATCAAACGCCGAGCCTCACGGTGGGGCTTCGCGGACTTTGTTACATGGAAGTGGAGGTGTCAGGGCCGAACAAGGATCTGCACTCCGGTGTGTACGGGGGGGCTGTTGCCAATCCCATCAACGTACTTTGTCAAATGATCGCATCGCTGCACGACGCGAAACGACATGTCACGGTGAAGGGGTTTTACGATGACGTGGAGAAAGTAAGCAGCAAAGAGCGCAAAATGATGAATGCCGCGCCCTACGATGAAAAGCGGTACATGAAAGAGCTGGGTGTTGCTGACCTCATGGGAGAAAAGGGCTTCAGCACCATAGAGCGCACCGGTATCCGTCCTACCCTCGATGTCAATGGTATCTGGGGTGGATACACGGGTGAAGGTGCTAAAACGGTGCTGCCATCCAAGGCTTTTGCCAAAATTTCCATGCGACTGGTGGCCAATCAGGACCCTCATAAAATAGAAGTGCTCTTCCAAAAACATTTTGAAAGCCTTGCACCAAAATCTGTAAAAGTAAAAGTGACCGCGCACCATGGCGGCTGGCCGGTGGTGGTTCCCACGAATTCCGTGGAATACAAAGCGTCTGAAAAGGCCATGGAACAGGCGTTTGGCAAAAAGCCTTTGCCACAGCGCGGCGGCGGCAGTATTCCGATTGTGGCCATGTTTGACCAAGTATTGAACGCCAAATCAGTCCTCATGGGTTTTGGGTTGGATTCTGATGATATCCACTCCCCCAACGAGCACTATGGCTTGTTTAACTTCTACAAAGGCATTGAAACCATTCCATATTTTTATAAGTACTATGCCGAAATGAAGAAGAAGTAGGCTGGGAACAAGACGCATTGGTGCACATAACGCATGTAAAAAGTGTCAACTGTATAGCGCCCATTTTAGTTCGCCATGCCGAGGGAGAAGATCCCATCGTGGTTGTTTACATAAGGGCCAACGAGGAAGAATACCTGACTGCGCAAAACGATTCGGAAGCCGTGGAAGAAAAAAAGGATTTCAACCAATAGAAACCATCTGGACTTTTCAACCTGCCGCCGGAAAATGGCTCCTTCATCAGTCGGAAGAGAAAGCCTCTCTGTCGGTGTATCTGCGTTTGAGCAAGGAGGCTTTTTCTGTTTCATAAAACCTACCCAATTAACTGTTTACAACAATACAAACCTGGGCTCCGCCCATATCAAAAAGATACATGCAAAGAACCGATGTCAATACGCTGGGCGAATTTGGGCTCATTGAGCACCTTACCAAGCAGTTTCCACTCCGTCAACCATCGTCGTTGCGGGGTATCGGAGACGATGCTGCCGTCATTGAAAACGGCGATTTTTGTACCGTTGTAAGCACGGATATGCTGGTGGAGGGTATTCATTTCGACCTTGCCTATGTGCCACTTCGGCACTTGGGCTATAAGTCTGTGGTCGTGAATTTGTCCGATATCTATGCCATGAACGCTATTCCCCGGCAAATACTCGTCTCCATTGCCATTTCCAACAGGTTTTCTGTGGAGGCGCTGGAGGAATTCTATGCCGGTATTCGGCTCGCGTGTGAAACGTATAATGTTGACTTGGTGGGCGGCGATACGGCATCTTCACCCAAAGGCCTCACGATCAGCATCACAGCCATTGGACAAGGAGAAAAGGAACGGCTCAGTTATAGATCTGGCGCGCGCGTGGGCGATCTGATTTGTATTACAGGCGATCTAGGCGGCGCTTATCTCGGGTTGCAATTGTTGGAAAGGGAGAAGCAGATTTGGCAGCAACATCCGGAGGTTCAACCCAATTTTGAGCAACAACAATATGTCATTGGGCGCCAACTAAAGCCGGAGGCCCGCCGTGATATGGTTGAAACATTCCACCAAATTGGGTTGCGACCAACCTCCATGATCGACATATCGGATGGGTTGGCTTCTGAAATATTCCACCTATGCAAAGAAAGTAAAGTCGGAGCACTCATCGAAGAGAGCGGCGTCCCGATCCACCAAGAAGCACAATTGCTGGCGTTGCAATTCAAAATGGATCCCATC
>CAIZLM010000300.1 GCA_903933805.1 uncultured Bacteroidota bacterium
GCATATTGGCCTCCACCATCGCTGTGGACAATCAAGCCTTCGGGTAAATTCCGGCGATCAATTGCTTTTCCTAAAGCACTCATTACCAAACGACTACGCATATTATCTGCCAATTCCCATGCCACGATCTTCCAGTTGAACATATCCTGCCAGGTGGTCAAATACAAAAAACTACCGTCGGCCATCGGAATATAGGTGATGTCTCCTACGAACACCTCGTTTGGGTGGCACGGCGACGCCCTTTCCAACAAAAGGTTCCGGTTCCGTCCCAGTCTGTGATCAGAATTCGTCGTTTTAGGCACATAGCTTTTGGGCTGTATAGCCACCAAACCTTGCGCTTTCATTAGGGTAGTAGCTTGGTGCCGACCAATCCGCAAGCCTTGAGCCTGCAATTCTTTGCTCACCCGTAGCGCCCCATAACGCTCGCCATTTGTACAGCAGATTCTCCCCAATACCCAACGAGCGGGCAACCTCTGCCGTTCTACGACCGGCCGTCACCATGCGCAGCACTTCCGTTTTGAAGCCTTCGTCGTACTTGCGACGTATTTGTTTAGATTGCTTTTTTCCCATACGGACTCAAAGCTAAGAGCGTTTTGTGTGCGAAAAAATTAGACAGTCTCAAAGTAAGGTGGAACCTTTTTCCCGTGTTACCTTTGCCTTCAATGGAAGACTGGGAACTTGACTTTGAATGGCTCCGTGTGCAGCACCTTGTAAAAGATGCCATGCAACGAGAGGTTCTGCCGGACCTTAATACGGTATTGTTTTTGATTGGCATTCAGGAATTAGGCCGCTGGAAACGTGCTTTTACAAAAGAAGAAAAGCAAGATCTGATGCACGTTGCTGTTTGCCGCCTGCTGGTTCAAGATGGCTACTTTGATTTTGTAGGCCGGGATGAAGACGGATGGCCCCATTACCGTCAGGTGGTGGAAATGCCTGCACAGGGCACTTTTTCTCAAGAAAAAATGCTGAAAATCAATGCCGTGAAATATTTCAAGGATTGGGAAAAAGAGTAAAAACTTCATGGCGTCTCGTCTAAGACAAAAAACTGGTCTTTTTCGGCCAGTCAGCGTACCAACCAACGCGTCACGAACAATATTTACAACGCCACATCATTTCCTGGCTAGATATAGACCCGTTAAGATGATGCCTGTGCCTATAAATTCAACGGACGACACAGCTTCGCCATCAAAAACGCCCAGTGCAATGGCTGTAACAGGAAGCAAGTAGGTGACCGATGTGGCAAAAATAGGGCTGGTACGCTGCAACAGCCAAAAATAGAGGATGGATCCGCCCACCGTACCCATGGCCGCCAGGTAAAATACATACCCCAAGCCTTTCAGACCGTTGGGATGTTGCCAAGCTACTTCCAACCCACCGGAGTACCAGAGCCCAATCACAAAAACACCTCCCGTAATCACAAACGCCGAAGAAGCAATGCCTGCCGGATGTTGGTCGCGCAGGTAGCGCCCTACTGTATTGGCGTTGATGGCGTAACAAACCGTGGCCAAGATGCAAAGCCCTGCAAAAAATACATTCCCAGATGTATCCATGCCACGGTTAAAAAGTACCAGCAAAATGGCCCCCGACAAGCCAACTACAATGCCAAGGATACGGGATAAATTGACCTGTAGCTGAAAAAAAGAAGCGCCAATGATGACTGTAAACAGGGGAGTCAATGCATTCAGCACCCCGGCAAGGCTGCTGTTGACATGTTGCTGCGCTACGGCAAACAAAAAATTAGGTATAGCAGAACCGCAAAACGCGACGACCAACATAGGTTTCCAGCGCTTCCAATCAATCTTAGACCAATACGCCGCAGCAATGGGCAGGTACACCAACGTCGCAAGCACCATACGCCACATCGCCATCTGGACCGGATTGAAAATTTCCACCGATCGCTTGATCATGATAAATGAGGCTCCCCAAACGGTGGCGAGGAGTATTACGACAAACCAATCAAGGGCGGAAGGCTGGCGGGAGGTGTGCATGGAAAGACGATGAACGTGAAATCAAAGCAACTTTGATGACGCAAAGAACGCCAAAAGCAGACAGGTGGTGGATAATAATAAAATAACGTAACTGGTTAGCGTGCCACTTAACCAGTTACACGAATATCACTGCTTGAATAATTTATCCTGTCGTATTTGAGTTTATCCGCTTTTAATTTCTTGTTTTTTCGATATTATTCCCCACTTTTACAGAAAATATGCCCAGCTATGAAAATTGCAGCCTTTATTGTTGTTCTGTTTTCCTGCTTCGCTTTCCCAAGTGTGCGTGCCCAATCGCCCTCACAAGTAACTTTTGGCAAAAACCGGGTACAATACCACCATCAATTTGACGATTGGAGTGTGTACGAGACCCCCAATTTCATCACCTACTGGTATGGTGATGCCCGGAACGTGGCCCAGTCGTCGCTTCAACTCGCAGAGTACGATTTCCCGGACATTCAGCAACTCCTAGAGCACCAGCCCTCGGATAAAATTGAAATGCTGGTATTCAGTGATCTCACCGACCTTAAACAAAGTAATATAGGTGAAGACGATGTGTTTACGCTTCAAGCCGGCGAAACAAAAGTGGTCGGCAATAAAATATTCATCTTTTTTGATGGCAACCACCAGCACCTGCGCACGCAAATCCGCGAAGGCATTGCGGGTGTCCTGATCAATTCGATGCTGTATGGCACTACTTTACAAGAAATAGTATCCAATGCTGTGCTCCTAAACCTCCCTTCTTGGTACACAGGCGGTCTCATGGCTTTTTGCGGAGAAGAATGGAGCACCGAACAGGACGAACGCCTCCGCGATCTCCTAAAATCGGGAAAATATAAAAATTTTGACCGGCTTGCAAGGGAGTATCCCCGTTTTGCGGGACATGCTTTTTGGTACTACATCAGCGTCCATTTTGGGCCAGGCACCATCAGCAACCTGCTTTACCTTACCCGTATCAACCGGAGTGCAGACAATGGTTTTTTCTACGTATTGGGCAGCGGTTACCGAAAAACAACCAACGCCATGCTCGATTACTTCCAAAAACGTTACACAGAAGAAGAAAAGGGCCTATTCGAACCTACTGATGGCCATAAAATTGTGGTCAAAAACAAAAAAAAATTACCACTTTACCACCTGAAAATCAGTCCCGATGGGAAAAAAATCGCCTGGACAAGCAACGACATGGGCAAGTGTAAGGTATTTGTCTATGATATTCAAACCGAAAAAAAGCAACGTATCCTGAAAAAAGGATCGCGCAATACCCTACAAACCACCGATTATAATTACCCCCAAATTGCTTGGAACCCTGACAACCAACACATCGCTGTACTATATGAAAGCCGCGACGTGCCCCGATTGGTCATGATTGATCCGGCAACCCGAAAAAAAGAAGTGAGCGACCTATCCCCAGAATTCCAGCGGGTTTACACCATGGATTTTGTAGACCCCAACACCATTGCACTCTCCGCTTCCGTGAAGGGCTTTACTGATTTGTTCCTCTACAAGTCCAGCACCCGCCAAACAGAACGAATCACCCACGACTTCTGGGACGATCTTGACCCCTCCGCTCTCACCCTCGACGGACATAAATATCTGATTTTTAGCAGCAATCGGACAGCTGATACCCTGACAACAGAAAAACTGGACACCATTCTACCCATCGGTCGTTTTGATGTGTTTTTATACGACCTAGAAGAACGCAGTCCAACATTGATACGGCTTACTCAAACCCCCTATTCCGACGAACGGTTCGGAGCCGGCGTTGACAGCACCCATTTCGTATTCCTAAGCAATGCCAGCGGCGTTTGGAACCGCCAATCGGGGCGATTAGACACCTTCACCGCCTACAATGAGTCGTTGCTGTACCTGAAAAACGGCGCAGCTTTTAAAGCCCTGGACATGACCAAGCCCATCAAGTGGCCATTGGAGCGCATTCTTACCTTCCTGGCCCCAATGGACACCGTGCTGAAGTACCTGGATACCACTCAAATAGACAGCGTTAAATCCTTTCCAGTTGTAAAAAAACGGCCAATCACTTGGAACCTCACCAATTATGACCGCAATATTCTCGAGCAACACACCTCCCAGCGCGGTGGAAAGCTTGTTGAGTCCATCAAACGCGATCGAAAAACTATTTTCTATGTCCACACAATAGACCCCACAGCCCAAGTGACGCCAACAACAACCCGTTGGCGTCAACAAGAGCTTCAGGCTTCCGGGCAGCCTTTGCCGCCCCAACCCATTCCAGGGATACTTCCAGAAAGGAATGAACCAGACACCACACAGTACCGCCCTCCAGCAGACTCTTTGCCCAACATTGAACCGGGGTGGCTTTTTCAAGTCCCCGATTACCTCAAAACGGCGCCAGTTTTCAGCGCAGCGCCAGGGGTGGAACAACCGGTAGTTGAGGCCGAAACAGCCCCAACACTGATCGTATTCGATACCATGCCCGTGATAGAACGTCGTGCAGCACATTTTACAAAATTACTGCCCAATGTGGGAAAAAATAACCCAATAATACCGTTTTACCCCTTCAAAATCATCCCATACCGCCTGCGCTTCCGAACGGATTACATTTCCACAACGATGGACAACCACCCATTGTTTGACGGGTTGCAGCTCTATGAAGGAAAGGATCGCCCCTTGACTATCCCGCCTCCCGGGGTATTGTTGCGGGCGAATTTCAAAGACTTGTTGGAAAATTATGTCATAGAGGCCGGCTTCCGATTACCCCTTTCGTTCAACGGCACAGAGTACTATCTGTGGTTAGACGACAAAAAGAAGCGCCTAGACAAGCGCTATGTGTTGTATCGGCGCACTATGATCAACACTGTATCGCGGATTTCCCCCTACCCGCCCAACTTGCCACCAGAATACCAAGAGCGCACGGCCTCCCTGTTGGGGCAGTACGAGCTCCGATATCCACTGGATGTTTTTACCAGTATTAGGGGAACCTTTGGACTGCGAGAAGACAAAATCAGGGCCCTGAGCTCTGATCCTTATACGCTCGAAAAACCTGACCGCGCCGAGCAAAGGGCCTCCCTGAGATTGGCCGCAGTTTTTGACAATACTGTAAACATTGACCTCAATTCAAAAACAGGTACACGGGCCAAAGTGTACGCTGACGTTGTTCAACAGTTCAATTTCAACACACAACCAAAACTGGCATTAACCATCAATAAAGGCTTCATGACAGTTTTAGGACTGGATGCCCGGCATTACCAGATGCTGGACAGACACACCCAAATAGCCTTGCGGGTGGCCGGAGCAACCTCCTTCGGAGCAGAAAGAATGCTGTACGTTCTGGGTGGTGCAGACAATTGGATCCTCCCAAAATTTAACAATAGCGTACGATTACCCAACGACGATGGATTTGCCTACCAGGCACCTGCGGTTAATTTGCGCGGTTTCAAACAGAATATTCGAAATGGCAATTCTTACCTGCTTTTCAACACGGAGTGCCGGGTCCCCATTTTTAAATATTTGTCAAACAAACCCGTAATGGGCAATTTTTGGCGCAATTTTCAGATTGTTGGGTTCTTTGACGCTGGCACCGCCTGGGAGGGGGTTAGTCCTTTTAGCGCTTCAAACCCCATCAATATTGTTTACTTGACAGAAGGCCCCATTGGAAAACCTCCTATTGTCACCATGAAAGTCAATTATTTCCGCGATCCGATGGTGGCCGGCTATGGTGTGGGCGTACGCGCAATCATGTTTGGTATGTTCCTGCGGGCCGACTACGCATGGGGCATCGAGTCGAGGGAAATCCAGAAACCAATATTACATGTGGCATTGGGGACAGATTTTTAGGGCCATTTTGACGAAACAGCAGCGGGAACAGCCTTGAGTTCGTTCAAACAAGGAGTTGCACCTCTTTTAAATCAAACAGGACGATTCCGGTGGTGGCAATTTCAACCTGCAGGCGCCCCGATTCGCTTACACCGAGTATGGTTCCCTCAAAAATTGACTGATCGGACTTTTTTAAAAAAACCGATCGTTGTTCTCTGCGAAAAAGAACGCTTTCGTAGGCCCGCTTGACATCCTCGAGTCGGCCACTTTTCAATTGAAGGTAGCGGTGTTCAACACAGCTAAAAAGCCGCTCCATGAGTGCGTCCAAGTCAATATGATGTCCCATATACACGGCAAGCGATGTAGGGTTGGGCAATGCAGGATCGAATTCCTGCTGGTTGACATTCAGTCCAATGCCGACGATGGATGACTGCAACGAATGGCCATGCAGGGAGTTTTGCAAGAGGATTCCTGCCGTTTTTTTTTGTCCTAGGTATAAGTCATTCGGCCATTTAATGACTGAATCCGGGTGTTGTATGGCATCTTTAACCGCAAGTGCGATGGCCATACTCAAGTAGAATTGTTTGTTTACAGGAAGCCAATGGGGGTACAAAATGATGCTGAGCAACAGATTTTTCCCTGGCGCACTCTCCCAACGACTGCCAAACTGTCCACGGCCTACTGTCTGCATGTCAGCCCTGATAACCGTACCTTCAGGTGGCTTGCTTTTTGCTGTCAGTTCTAGGGCCCAGTCGTTGGTGGATGTTAATTCGTCAAAACGGTGGTAAACCTTTCCAACAAAAAGGGTGTTTATCATGGGTATATCAGGAAATAGTGGGGAATACCTTGGGGCAAAGTGACGTAAATTTATTGTAAACTTAGCCTTTATTTTCTTACTTTTGACCGATTTTTATACATTTCACTTGAATACAGCTATTTTGACAACCATACCAGCAAGGCGGGCAAAAAAACCGCAAATCGAAAACCTCAATCATGCAATTATTGAGGGAATACGCGACAAAAAAGGCAAAAATATCATTCAGTTGGATCTCAGCAAATTGCGAGATGCACCAGCGGACTATTTTATCATCTGTGAAGGCGATTCTAGTACGCATGTTAAGGCCATTTCAGACAGCATATACAAAAAAGTAAAGGATGAGCTGGGCACCGCTCCAACGCACACCGAAGGCTCTAGCAGTGCTACTTGGGTACTGATGGATTATTTCAACATAGTTGTCCATGTATTCCACCCGGAGACACGTCAATTTTATGAGTTGGAAAATTTGTGGAGCGACGCTGAAATAACAGAATTTGGAGAAATATAGCCTGCTTCACGCATCTTTTGTGGGCGTAAAGCGTTATTTTTCTGGCCAGCAAAATCCAAACACTCAAAAAGCACAGTAAAAAATGGAAAAAGAGAGTAGAAAGCGCGACAATGATCAGCGCTCATCCCAAGAGGGCGGTAGCGGAGATGGCATGCCACGGTTCAATTTTATGTGGGTGTACATTCTTATAGGTGTTGGTTTACTGGCACTTCAAGTAACCAAGTTCTCTGGCGCCTCCAAAAACGCCACTTGGTCTGATTTTGAACGCTGGGCCAGAAAAAGCCACGTTCAACGCCTCGTAGTGGTCAATGATAAAGAAGCTTACGTGTACATCGTAACCGATTCCTTGACTGCCAGCAAAGAACATGAAGGTATAAAACCCACTAAAAAGACGTTGTTGAGTGCCGATCAGCCGCAATACGTCATGAATATCGGCAAAGTAGAGGTTTTGGAGCCAAAAGTGACCAAACTGAACGAGTCTCTTCAAAAGGAAAAGAAGCCTGTTATCACGGTTGAATACGACCAACGCGTCAACTGGGGTGCCGTACTTGTTACGTATGGATTGCCGCTGTTGCTTTTCATCGGATTGTGGATTCTCATCATCCGGCGAGTCGGTGGCGGTGCTGGTGGCCCTGGTGGTCAAATATTCAATATCGGAAAATCAAAAGCCACGCTTTTTGACAACACCGCAAAAGTAAATATCACCTTCGCAGATGTTGCTGGCCTTGATGAAGCGAAGGAAGAGGTGATGGAAGTCGTCGATTTTCTAAAAAACCCGAAAAAATATACCACCCTTGGCGGGAAAATCCCCAAAGGCGTGTTGCTGGTCGGGCCTCCGGGTACCGGTAAAACACTGCTGGCCAAAGCAGTGGCCGGCGAAGCAAACGCACCGTTTTTCTCTATTTCAGGTTCTGATTTCGTGGAAATGTTTGTGGGTGTGGGCGCTTCAAGGGTGCGGGATCTGTTCCGTCAAGCACGTGAAAAGGCTCCTTGTATCATATTCATCGATGAAATAGACGCCATCGGCCGCGCACGCGGTCGCGGCGCTGTTCAAGGGGGTAACGACGAACGGGAGAACACGCTCAACCAGTTGCTGGTAGAAATGGATGGTTTTCCAACCGATAAAGGCGTTATCATCATGGCTGCAACCAACCGCCCCGATATTCTCGATCAGGCACTCATGCGTCCAGGCCGTTTCGACCGCCAAATTGGCATCGATCGCCCCGACCTTAAAGGGCGTGAACAGATTTTTCAGGTGCACATGAAGAACATCAAAGTGTCCCCAGAAGTTACGGCCTCTACCCTTTCTGAAATGACGCCAGGTTTTGTCGGCGCAGACATCGCCAACGTGTGCAATGAAGCTGCCCTCATCGCAGCCAGACGCGATAAAACCGCTGTTGGTCTGGATGATTTTAACTACGCACTCGATAAAGTGATCGGTGGCCTGGAAAAGAAAAACAAAATCATCAGCCCAGAAGAAAAACGCATCATCGCTTACCACGAAGCCGGACATGCCATCTGCGGCTGGTACCTGGAGCATGCACACCCGTTGGTAAAAGTAACCATCGTACCAAGGGGATTGGCCGCTCTGGGATACGCTCAATACCTGCCAAAAGAACAATATATCACCCGCAAGGAAAAATTGCTCGACGATATCTGTATGACCTTGGGTGGCCGCGCCGCGGAGTCCGTCGTCTTTGACAAAATCAGCACCGGAGCACAAAGCGACCTCGACCATATCACGCGTCTTTCTTACGATATGATTGTAAACTACGGTCTGAGCGAAAAAGTCGGCAATGTTTCGTACTTCTCTATGCTCGGGGACTCTTTCAACCGCCCGTTCTCAGAACAGACGGCATACCTGATTGATCAAGAAGTGAAAAACATGATCGACCTTGAATACACCCGTGCCAAAAAATTGCTGCGCGACAAGCGCATGCAACTGGATGCATTGGCGTCTGCTTTGCTTGAAAAAGAAGTGTTACACCGCGCCGATTTGGAGGCAATCATCGGAAAAAGACCCTTTGTGGATCCCAAACCGGGTGAAAGCGCTACCATACCAGACGTGGAACACATACACGGAGGAGATGAAGAATAATACCCCGTAAATCCCAACCCTAAGAAGGCCGTGCTGTTATTGCAGCCCGGCCTTCCTTGTTTATGGTGCCACCCCAGACAACCATGCGCGTAGTAGCGCGAGACGCCAAAAAGCCTTCTCTCAAGACTACACTGTCCATCATTACCCATTAAGTATTCAATCATCCATGAAAAAACGTTTTGCGCTGTCCTATCTAACACCCTTGGTATTGGTGTTGGGACTGATTTCGAGCCGCCTCCTTGCCCAAAACACCCCGTTAACAACCATCCACGGACGAGTTACCGACAGTATTTCCGGAGCTCCCCTCCCCTACGCTTCCGTGCAAGTGGAAGGCGAAGAACTCGGTACCCGCACAGATATTGACGGCTTTTTCTTCTTCCAAACAAAAAACAAACCCCGTGCCATCCGGGTTACCTACATCGGGTACAAAATATACACCGCCAGGATCACACCAGGCAAGAGCAATGAGCTAACCTTGCAGATGGTCGAGTCCACTTTTGGCATCCAAGAGGTGACCGTGCGCCCAAAAAAATACAGCAAACGTGACAATCCGGCAGTTGACCTCATCGAAGAGGTCTTTAAACACAAAGATGACAACCGGAAAGAAGGCCTTGATTACTACAGTTTTGAAAAGTATGAAAAACTGCAGTTCGACCTGAACAATATCAATGATAAGTTCCGGCGAAAATGGTATTTTCATAATTTTAGATTCATTTTCAACAATGTAGATACCAACAAGGTGAATGGTAAGGTCGCCTTGCCGTTTTTCCTGCGCGAGCGCTTGTCGAATGTGTATTACCGAAAAAACCCGGGCGCTACCAAGGAATATGTCTTGGCGGAGCAACAAACTTCTATGCGGGAAGATTATGATGTTGACAACGAGGGGATTTCCAAATATCTCAACAGTATGTACGAGGATGTCGATATTTATGAACCCAACATTTCGCTGCTCACCACCCAGTTTGTAGGGCCGCTCTCCGGTGTTGCCACCGCTTACTACCGCTTTTACATCATCGATACCCTCGAAGTAGGCGGTGAAAAATTTGCGGATGTATTTTTTGCCCCGAAAAACAAAACCGATCTGGCCTTCATGGGCAATATCCTGGTAGCCCTCGATTCCACCTACGCCGTGCGCAAAGTAGTCATGGGTATTTCCAAACAAATCAACCTCAACTGGGTCACAGACTTGCGCATTGAGCAGGAATACCATTTCTTTGGTACCGGTGCAACCAAGCGGTTGTTGCTGACAACGGATGCGGTTACCATGGATTTCAATATCCTGAAACAATCATCAGGACGCAGTTTACAGGCCCATAAAACAGTCTCCTACAATCAATACCGACTCAATCAGCCGATCCCCGATTCCCTTTTTCAGGGAACGCTTAAATTGGTGCCCGTTGCGCAAAAAAAAGTAAAACAAGAATGGACAGGGCTCCGACACAGTCAGCTGACCACACGAGAACAAGGCGTCAACTTCATGATGGACAGCGTACAGCGGTCACCCACTTTTAAAAGGTTTATTACCGCCAGTACCATCCTTGCTTCAGGATTCATCAAAGTGGGTTGGTTTGAAGTTGGTAGCATATCCACCTTTACCAGTTTCAATGATATTGAGGGCAACCGATTTAGATTCGGGGGCCGCACCAACCAGAAATTGGTGAAAAACCTGATTGTCAACGGGTATGGTGCTTATGGGATACGGGATCAAAAATGGAAGTGGAACAGTGTGGTCACTTGGTCGTTCAACGACAAAATACCCCGCCAGTTCCCCAACAATCAGATGATATTAAGTTATCAAAATGATCTCCGAGCCCCCGGCGTAGATGTGTCCAATTGGTCTCCAGACAATATTTTTCTCTCTTTTCAACGTGGCTCCAACCAAAGGATGCAATACCAACGCACCATTCGGGCGGAATACCTGCGGGAACACCGAGGGGGATTCATGTACAATCCATCATTCTCCTGGCGGGAATACAAACCCGCAGGGCTGCTGCAATACAACTACCAAACCAAAGGTGATTCTTCGTTCTTTCAACAAGCCTCCGTCACAACAGCAGAAGCAGGTATCCTACTTCGATTCGCACCCAACGAACAATTCTACCAAGGCACCGTCTATCGAATACCCATACCGACGGCCGCGCCAATTTTTTCGCTGTCGCTCCGAACTGCCGTCAAAGGCGTGATGGGCAGCCAGTACAATTACCAAAAAGTGGTGTGCACTGTGTTGAAAAACTTCTTTGTCGCACCACTGGGCCGTCTGCAAGTGAGCGCTGAAGCCGGTCGTACGTTTGGCAAAGTGCCCTTCCCATTGCTCGATATTCACCGTGCCAATCAATCATACCAGTTCGACTGGTACTCTTACAACCTGATGAATTTCATGGAATTCGCGGGTGACAAATACGCTGCCCTGACTTTGCACCAAAACCTCAATGGGTTCTTATTGAATAAAATACCCTTGATAAAGAACCTTAAATTGCGGGAAGTAGGCAGTTTCAAACTCCTTTGGGGCGGATTGGACGATCGGAACCGGCCAACGCCGGACAATGGCTTGTTGATTTTTCCCAAAGATGACAATGGCGACACGTACATTCACACACTGGAAAAGAAACCATACATGGAAGCCAGTGTTGGCATCGCCAATATTTTTAAAGTGCTGCGCTTCGATTACCTTTGGCGACTCAGTTACAACGACCTTCCGAATGTTGACAATTGGGGTATTCGATTTTCGCTCCAAGCCGGATTTTAACACACCGCAACTGGTTAGGTGGCACGCTGTATGGCCCCAAAAGGTCCATTTTCCGCCATACTTCGCAGATTTTTTTCACCGTAGCAAGGCTACGGTGAAAAAAATCCGCTTCGTCTGGTAAAAAGTGACCATTTTTTTGTGTCAGACGCGACCACCTAACCAATTACAACACACAAACACGACGGATGAAAAAATTTCACTTCTTTTTCGTCATACTGCTGGCCTTGTTGAATACAGCCACCGCGCAAAACACCTATTGCAATCCAATCAATTTGGACTATGGCTACACCCCCATTCCAAATTTTTCCGAATGGGGCAGGCACCGCGCAACCGCCGATCCGGTTATCGTGCATTACAAAGACGATTACTACCTGTTTTCTACCAACCAATGGGGCTATTGGTGGAGCCACGATATGCTTGACTGGCACTTTATACCACAGCATTTTCTTCGGCCCGAACACAAGGTGTACGATGATCTGTGCGCGCCTGCCGTTGGAATTATTGGAGACACCATGCTGGTTTTCGGCTCTACCTATGGCCGTGACTTTCCCATTTGGATGAGCACCAATCCCAAAGACAACGTATGGTCTGAGGCAGTTCACAAATTTGACATCGGCGGATGGGATCCGGCTTTTTTTACCGACGACGACGGTCGTTTTTATATGTACAATGGCTCTAGCAACCGATACCCCCTCAAGGGCATCGAACTAGACCGGGCCACCCTGCAACCCATCGGAACAAGGAGTGAATTGTACTTCCTGGAGCCCGACCGATATGGCTGGCACCGGTTTGGTGAACACATGGACAATACATTCCTTGATCCATTCATCGAAGGCGCTTGGATGACCAAGCACCACGGCAAATATTACCTGCAATTCGGCGCTCCCGGTACTGAATTCAGCGGATATGCCGATGGTGTACTGGTCGGAAACAACCCACTCGGTGGGTGGACGCCCCAAAGCGACCCGCTCTCTTTTAAACCCGGTGGTTTTGCCAGAGGAGCAGGACATGGCGCAACGTTTCAGGACCACTGGCACAACTACTGGCACATTTCAACCATTGCCATCTCGGTCAAAAATAACTTCGAACGACGCCTGGGCATCTGGCCAGCAGGTTTTGACGCAGATGATGTAATGTACTGCAACACAGCATTTGGCGATTATCCCCATTATTTACCCCATGGAGAGGCCGATCACCTGCAGAGTCGATTTACCGGATGGATGCTGCTCAACTACCAAAAACCGGTGCGCGTTTCCTCGACACTCGGCGCCCACTACCCCAATTTTTCCGCAGATGAAAGCATCAAAACTTACTGGTCTGCCCAAACAGGCAATGCCGGAGAATGGATAGAAACCGATCTTGGCGCCGTCTCAACCGTGCGAGCAATTCAGATAAATTACGCCGATCAAGACGCTGAATTTTTAGGAAAATCAATGGATGTTTTCCATCAGTACCGATTGTGGCACTCTGTCGATGGAAAAAAATGGACTGTTTTGGTGGATAAAACTCAAAACAAAACAGACGTGCCGCACGACTACCTTGAGTTGGCGACACCCCTGGAAACCCGCTTTTTAAAACTCGAGAATTTAAAAATGCCGACCGGAAAATTCGCCCTCAGCGGATTTCGGGTATTCGGAAACGGACATCTTAATCGACCAGAACCCGTAAAAAACTTCTTTGTGCTGCGCACCGACAAAGACAAGCGGTCCGCTTGGCTGAAATGGAATCCTGTGGACAATGCCTATGCATACAACATCTATTTCGGTACCGCTCAAGACAAACTTTACAACTGTATAATGGTGCACGATGCCAACGAATACTGGTTCAAAGGCATGGACAACAAAAAGACCTACTATTTTCGGATAGAAGCCCTCAACGAGGCCGGGGTGTCTGTTGCCTCAAAGGTGGTAATATCCGAATAATGACAATTGTAACTGGTGAGCGTGGCACGCTGTCTGGCTCACCAGTCACCCTTTTTTACCCTCCTTGTTTATGCGCTGTTTCGCCACCATCTTCTTGCTCAATTGCTGCCTTGCGCTTCAGGCTCAACCATTCCGCGACGAAATCCAGGCCTTCCAACACCAAGATAGCCTTGTACCGATCACACCGGGACAAGTACTGTTTGTCGGAAGTTCCTCCTTCCGACTCTGGCGAGATGTGCAGGCGTATTTTCCCGGAACCCCCATCATCAACCGTGGATTCGGCGGATCATGTTTGACTGATATGATCTACTATGAAAAACAAATAATAACACCGTACAAGCCCCGAAAAATCGTCATTTACTGTGGCGAAAATGACTTCGCAGCGTCTGACACCACCACAGCAAATGATGTCTTCATGCGCTTTAAAACGCTTTTCAAAAGTATTCGGGCCGACTATCCACACACACCCATTGTCTATATTTCTATGAAACCCAGCCCCAGCAGGCGCACGTTGATGAGAAAGATCGCTTCCGGTAATGAGATGATTGAGGGTTATTTGCGCAGAAAACGCCACACGGCATTTGTGGATGTGTTCCACCGGATGCTGGATGAACAAGGAGAGCCCCGCCGGGAACTTTTTCTGGACGACCAACTACACATGAACCAGGCCGGTTATCAAATCTGGGCGAGCGCTTTGAAAGCGCAGATCCTCAGCAAGTCGCCCTAGAGAACCTTGAAAATGGCGCCGGGCTTGAAAATACCTTGCTGACATGAAATTTTAGATAATATGCTCGTGAGTAGGCATTGTATTGTAACTGGTTAGCGTGGCCGCGTCTGAGACAAAAAATGAGCCTTTTTGGGCCAGGCACCTAACCAGTTACATTGTATTATTATCGCCTGTCGGATATTGTTGCTCAATATATTAAATCTAGCATTACCATGAAAAATATCGTTTCTACACTGATTTTTAGCCTGTTGGTTTTCAACCAATCGCTCCAGGCACAATTGAGCGATCGAAAAATGGATTCTTTTGTCAGAAGCCTGATGAAAAAGATGAGCCTCGACGAAAAGATCGGGCAATTAAACCTGATAACACCAGGCTGGGGAGTTCCCACGGGCGCCGTGGTCAGCACAGACGTTGAATCAAAGATCAAGTCCGGAAAAGTAGGCGGCATGTTTGGCGTCATCGGCGCTGCCAACACCCGGCGGATTCAAGAGATGGTGATGACGAACACCAGGCTTAAAATTCCGCTTTTTTTTGGATCCGATGTCATTCACGGCCATAAAACCAATTTCCCCATTCCCCTGGGCCTTGCCTGTAGTTGGGATATGGCATTGATTGAAAAAACTGCCCGTGTGGCAGCCACAGAAGCCAGCGCCGATGGCCTCAACTGGACCTTTTCTCCCATGGTAGACATTTGCCGCGATCCACGCTGGGGTCGAATCGCAGAAGGCAGCGGTGAAGATCCATTCCTAGGCAGTGCCATCGCCGCAGCCATGGTGCGCGGCTATCAGGGCGACATGAGCCAACCAGACCAGATCATGTCTTGTGTGAAGCACTTTGCCCTCTATGGCGCGTCAGAAGGAGGCCGCGATTACAACACCACAGACATGAGTCGTCAACGCATGTACAACGAATACCTCCCCCCCTACAAGGCCGCTGTAGATGCTGGATGTGCTTCTGTGATGACCTCTTTCAACGAAATTGACGGCATTCCTGCCACCGGAAACCGCTGGCTGGTGACCGATTTGCTCCGCAAGCAATGGGGTTTTGCCGGACTGGTGGTGACCGATTACACCTCCGTCAATGAAATGACCGATCACGGTATGGGCGATCTTCAGACCGTTTCAGCCTTGGCATTGCATGCTGGGGTTGACATGGATATGGTGGGAGAAGGCTTCTTGACGACCTTGAAAAAATCACTCGATGAAGGCCGGATATCCATGAAAGAAATTGACCAGGCTTGTCGCAGAATCTTGGAAGCAAAATACAAACTGGGTCTTTTCCAGAACCCATACCGCTATTGTGATGAATCCCGCGCCGCCCGCGATATCCTCTCTGCCCCACACCGCGCGGCAGCACGCACAGCCGCCGCATCGTCGTTTGTACTGCTAAAAAACCAAAACAATACCTTGCCCCTCTCCAAAAATGCCAACATCGCCTTGGTAGGACCTCTGGCAGACAACAAACGGAATATGCTGGGAACTTGGGCGGTTTCTGGCGTACCCGAAGAAGCGGTAACCGTGATGGAAGGCATTAAAAATGTGGCAAAAGACGCCAATATCCGCTATGCAAAAGGCGCCAATATTTCAGACGACCCTACATTTGTGAAACGTGCCAACGCTTTCGCCGAAGAAATTACCGTTGAAAAAGACCGTACACCCCAACAATTACTGGAAGAGGCCGTCCGAGTGGCTCAAGCATCTGATGTCGTGGTAGCCGTGCTCGGCGAATCAGCCAATATCACCGGTGAAGCCGCCAGTAGGTCAAACATCACACTCCCGGGAAATCAGACCGCATTGATCAACGCTTTGGTCGCTACCGGAAAACCTGTCATATTGGTACTTTTCACCGGCCGACCGCTGGCCCTGGAGCAGGAAGCGGGGTCTGTAGGCGCACTGCTAAACGTTTGGTTCGGCGGTACAGAGGCCGGCAATGCCGTGGCGGATGTTTTGTTTGGCGATGTAAATCCATCCGGAAAACTGGCGGTCACATTTCCGCGCAATGTGGGTCAAATCCCCCTCTATTACAACCACAAAAACACCGGCCGGCCTGAGGGGCCCGATCAAATCGGCAACCGATTTAGATCCAATTACCTAGATGTTCCGAACACCCCGCTTTTCCCTTTTGGCTTTGGCTTAAGCTACACCTCGTTTGAATATGGCCCACTGCAGTTGAACAAAACCTCCTTGACGGGGTCAGAAATACTGACTGCAAGCATCCAGCTTTCAAACACAGGTAATGTGGATGGCTCCGAAGTGGTGCAACTGTACATACGCGACCTTGTTGGCAGCAGCACACGCCCTGTTCAAGCATTAAAAAGCTTTCAAAAAGTCTTCTTAAAACACGGGGAACGTAGAACTGTCACCTTCAATATCTCCACCGAAGATTTGAAATATTACCAGTACGACCTAACACATGATTGGGAAGCCGGTGATTTTGACATTATGATTGGAAGTGATGCGACGACGGTCAAAACCGCTCGGATAAAATGGTCTCGTTAACAACACCTCGTGAGACAAAAAAGGCCAGAAAATACGGATCAGGCCGGACAAATCACATTGATTGTCCGGCCTAATCAGCATTGGCGCCAGTACCCAATCAAAGGTATATCATTCAGGAGTTGCTCATTCCTGCAATTTCTTCCCCGCCATCACCCGATGCCTCAGCTACTTCATGCGACACATCTGCCGGTGGCACAACTGCCTGTACTTCACCGTAGCTTTCTTTAAAAAACTTGCGTTGAAACAGTAAAATACTGAGTACGCCTGAGGTAATAGACGCATCGGCAACATTGAAAATTGGACTGAAAAACAGCCAACTTCCCCCGCCCAACCATTCAGGCATTTCAAAATATTTCATTGGAAAATACAGCATATCTACCACTTTTCCATGGAGAAAAGTGCCGTATCCCTGGCCAAAAGGTACCACTTCAGCCAAACCGCCGTGATAGGGTGAACTGCTGAAAATCATACCATAAAAAGCACTGTCAATAATATTACCCAATGCACCCGCTGTGATCAGGCCAACACTCAATACAAAGCCCGTAGGCACTTTTGCCTGGATCAGCGCACGGATATAATAAACAAGCCCAGCCACCATGACTATGCGGAAAAGACTCAACAATAATTTTCCGTATAACCAATCAAATGTAATCCCAAACGCCATGCCTTCATTTTCAACAAAGTGCAAACGGGCCCAATTTTGTCCGAACATCAGCACATCCTCATTGTACTCAAAATGGGTTTTGATGTAAAATTTAGAGGCCTGATCTATGATCAACACCACCAACACAAGCAGTGCTACAAGGTATCCTTTTTTCAAGGTTTTGTTTTTTTGTGTGAAAAAGTAAGCAAAGAAACGATGGTTTTAGCAAATATGCACCAAGGACACAAGTATTTGGGATACAACGTCGCTGAGCATACGATTAGTATTTGCAACTGGGTATCTGGCATGCTGTACAGGCCAGAAGGCCCGTTTTCCGCCATACAGCTCTCATTTTTTGGGCTGTAGCAGCGCTGCAGCCCAAAAAAGCCACTTCGTTGAACAAAAAAAGGCTACTTTATTCTCACAGGCAACCGACGCAACCAGTTTAATTGCCAGCCTATGTCACAATAAATGGCTTCGAGATAGTACCACTAACGTTGATCAATTTGTTCCAACAGCCATTCACGCTCTGCCAATGGATGTGTTTTAACAATGGTTTCACGAAATTTCTCGCGCTCAATTTTCGAAAAAATATTGTGGTGCAGAAATTTTTTCATCATGCTGATCATGTTTTTATACGCCAATTTTCGAGCGGGGTCTAGTGCTTCTTTTCGCTGTAAATAGGTACGCATACTCTCTAGCAGGGATTCGAAAGCATCAAAATCATCGCGTTCAAAGTATATTTTTAAAAGCATGGTTTTGGCAACAATATTCTGCAGCATATCATCGTATTCAAACTGCATGAGGAACTGTTGTGCCTTGTCATAATCACCACGCTCAAAATACAACCTCGACAGACTGAAATTAACAGAACCTTGCCGTTGTTTTTCGTCCAAAAACGGTTGAAACTGTTCTATAAACTGCTCGGCCCAGTCGTATTCATGGGTTTTCAGGGCGCTGCTGACCGCGTTGAGAAAGGTATAACGAGAGAGCACGCCATTTTCAATGAGAATGCCGGTTTCAAGGCCTTTTTTGTATAAATCAAACGCTTTTTGATAAAAATCATGACGCCCCTGATTTATTTTTGGCACACAATAATTGAGTGCTGCTAGATACAGTGCCCGCACCTCCGAGTGCTCAAACTTGTCCATCTCGTGGTGGATCAAGTGCTCTAAATTGTTGAAATAATGGTCTTCGGATGGGTGTGTAAATGCTTGATATGCATAGTAATAGACCGCAAGCGAGGGGTCATTCAGCATTTTTCGGTCCTCCATATATGAAATCGCTTTTTCAAGGAAGCCGTGGTCGTAGGTAATTTTTTGGTACACCCGATGGTGCGCCAACATGGCATTGCTCACGCGAAGGCGCTCTTCCAAAAACCACTTTTCAAGGGCATCTGCCGTTTCCTGAAGGTTGACCGGCGCATTTTGCGAGATGCTCATTTTGTGTTCATAATCTTCTTGGGCGAGAAAGAATTTGTTGAGTAAGTACCAGTCGTTGCGCAAGGGTTGGTTTTCAAGGTTTTCAATACCCAATCGATGGGCCTGTTTGTAAGACTTATCAAGTTTCCTCTTTCTATAACTCCTTGTCAGCGACAGTTGATACTGTACCCGGTCACTGGTAAAATCTGTAAATACGAGGTACTCCTCGATGGCCTTCAACAAAAAATACATGACCTGCCGCATAAAGGCATCGTCGTACGGTTGGCTGGCAAAAATCGCTTTCCACGCCAGTTCCTTTTCGTAGATCGAGTCTGCTTTGCCCGACACTTTCACCAGATAGTCAAACAGTTTGACGACATCCTGGCGTTGGTTGTGGGATGGGGATTGCAGCCATTTGTTGAGATCACGCACCTCCTTTTTACCCAAGGAGCGAATAATCTCTGCGAGAACACTTTTTTGCATTTTTATTATCTACTAATTATTCAACAAAAATAGTAAACACTCGTATTGAAAAAAAGCATATTTTTGAGAATATTTTTTTATTTATTGGCAAATATCAATAATAATTTCATTTTTTGTCTGAAAAAAAATGTCCATGAGGTTAAAATCAATTCAACAAACGGTTTTTTTTGTCTTGAGGCGGCAATTTTTCCTGCCACACTTTTGTACCGTTGAAGAAGTAATTCAACCCCGTCAAGTTCGATCTCTCATGCAAAAATATCTGTACCTCCTTTTGTTTGCGATGCTTTCCTTTGTCCCCGTTAAAGGACAAGGTTGGGAGCGTATCTATGGCGGAAGCGGTCAGGATGTAGCCAAGGCACTTGCCGCGACGCCAGATGGCGGATACGTACTCACCGGATACTACAACGGCAATGCCCGACTTAGTATGCACAAGGTGTCTGCTGATGGCCGCTTGCAATGGAGTAAAACCTTCACCGGAACACTCGGTGGATCTCGGATGGAAGGCTTCGGAATTGTCATCACACCGGACAACGGCTTTGCAGTCGCTGGTTATGTTGATCAAGATGGATCCGGACCACTGAAAAGGGATATTTACCTGCTCAAAACGGATGCGTTTGGCAATAAACTCTGGGATAAAACATACGGCGGCAGTTTGGACGACGAAGCACGTGCCATTGCTCTGCAGCCTGATGGTGGTTTCGTGCTGACCGGATATCAATCCGTTGCCGGCAACCAAGAGAATGTCTTTGTCCTAAAAACTGATTCCGAGGGCAATACCTTGTGGTTCAACATATTCGGTACCAGCGCATACCGAAAAAAAGGCTTATCTATCGCATTGGCGCCAGACGGTGACCTCGTGGTAGCTGGCGAACACAAGCCCACCATCCTCACCAGCAAGGATATTTACGTGCTGCAGGTCAGCCAAGCCGGCAACCTGATTCAAGAGCAGGCTTATGAAGTTCCCGACTCACTTGGCAATACCGGTGATGATGAGGCAAGGTCCATTGTTCGGACGGAAGACGGCAATTTTGTCATGGCAGGTTTCTCCAACATCGGAGAAGGCGGCGTGGGCACACTTCTAAAAATTGATGCCAACCTCAGCCCCACCCCTATTTGGAAAGCATTGATGCCCAACAATGACTTTTACGGATTGGCATTAGAGCCGTCCACCGGCAATCTTTTTGCAACAGGTATCAGAACATTGGGTGAAGGGCCTCTGGTGGACCTCAATATCCTCAAAATGACCCCAACAGGGCAGGTTATTTGGGAGGCGATTGTTGGACGGGGCGGCTTGGATGGCGGTTACGCGGTACTACCCACCAGGGGTGGCGGCATCGCAGCGGGTTTCAGTGAACAATTCATCGGGGCAACTGGTGAATCTTACGCCTACCTCGTTCGTACAGATGCAGAAGGAAAAGTCCTAACCAGCTACATACAGGCCAATATTTTTCGGGATTTCAACAACAACTGTCAGTTAGACAACACGGAGCCCGGCATCAAAAACTGGATTGTCAAGTTCGTAAGCCCATACGATACGCTGTTTACCGTCGCCAATGAAGATGGTAACTTACACGTGGAAGTGGATACGGGCACATACCGAATACTCCTGTCGCCTCCCGGAAATTATTGGAAAACATGTGACTCTATCATAGACATTTCGGTGCCCAATTTTTACGACACCGTGTATGTTTCTGTTCCGGTTCGCACCGTTTTTGACTGCCCTCGGAATGAAGTTAATATCGTTACCCCCGTGCTACACCGTTGCGAAAACAACGCATACACAGTACGATATTGCAACAGCGGCACAGTACCCTCCTACAATACGTCGGTGCGGGTTGTGCTGGACCCGATGATGTCTTATGTAAGCAGTTCAATTCCATTGACCAATCAGGTGGGAGACACCCTGCTTTTTGGCATTGGGACCTTGAACAACGGTGACTGCCGTAATTTTACGGTGACAGCTTTCCTTGCGTGTGCCGGCACCGTAGCGGGACAAACACACTGTGTTTCGGCCAACATCACGCCCCACGATTTTTGTGACACAAACCCCGGTTGGGACAGTGCCATTGTGGCTGCAAAAGCATATTGCGAGCATGATAGCATCAAGATGTGGTTGTCCAACATTGGTCAAGGGGGTATGACAGATCCTTTGGGATATGTTATAGCAGAAGACCTGATCATGTTGACCCAGCCGGGCGACCCAAATTTCCGGTTCCAATTGGCGGCCAACAGCGATTCACTGGTTTGGTCCCATCCGGCCAACGGCAGCACCTTCCGTATTTTGGCAGAGCAAAGCCCCGGGTACCCCGGAATTAGCTTTCCCACTGCAGCCGTAGAAGGTTGCAAAAGTGATACCAGTACAAATGACATATCGCTCGGTTACTTCACCATGTTCCCCGAAGACGATGCCGATATCTTTATAGAGACCGATTGCCAGGAAAGCCTGGAAACAAATTTTAATCCCGCATACCTTAAAAGAGGTCATCCCAAGGGCTATGACGAAGCCCATCATTACGTCAGTCCGGAAACCGATTTGGACTATTTAATCCAATTTAGCAACACGGGAACTGATACGGTGCGGCAGGTTGTTGTACGTGACACACTCTCTGCCGCACTTGATCCGGGAACCGTGATACCCGGTACTGCCAGCCATCCATTTGAATTTGAAGTGTATGGAGATGGTATTGTACAATTTACCTTTAATACCATCAACCTGCCACCGGATGGCGGCGCGGGCAAAGGATTTATTCAATTTCGTGTGGCTCAAAAGCCTGATTTACCCTGCGAAACGGTTATCCTTAACAGTGCCGCCATCTACCTTGACTTTGCGTCTCCTGCCATGACAAACACCACGTTTCACACGGTTTGCAAGTTTGACAGTTTCATTGTCGTAACCCCAACACGTGAAATATTCATGGCCGGCGCAGCGGTGAACGTTTTCCCAAACCCCGCTACGGACTGCGTTAATTTTGAGGTGACCGGAGTTGAAGCACATCGATTTACGCTACAACTATATGACGTCCAAGGGCGCTTAATCAGTAATCTGTTTTTCGATCAACCAAGGTTTCAATTGTTCCGCCACCAACTTCCAGCGGGAGAAATTGTTTACCGTGTTGCCGCCGATGGCAAGCCAGTTATTTCCGGTAAATTGATCGTAAAGTAATCGTAACTGGTTAGCTTGGTCGCGTCAGAGACAAAAAAGTGGCCATTTTTTGCCAGATGGAGCGGATTTTTGTAGGCCGTAGCAGCCCTACGGTAAAAAAAAATCTGCGAAGTATGGCGGGAAATGGGCCTTTTTGGGCCAGACAGCGTGCCACTAACCAGTAACAAGTAATCAATCAATTTTAGAGGC
>CAIZLM010000301.1 GCA_903933805.1 uncultured Bacteroidota bacterium
AGGGTGTCTTTTATATTACAAAAAAAGTAACTGTTTAGCGTGGTCGCGTCTGAGACAAAAAAGTGGCTATTTTTTGGCAGACGAAGCCGATTTTTGCAGGCCGTAGTATCGCTAGTGCCGTGTCCAGTCAATGGCCCATGAATGGAAACGGCACTAGGATCAAAAAAATGCGCGAATTATGGCGGAAAATGGGCCTTTTTGGGGCCTGACAGCGTGCCACCCAGACCTTTACAAAAAAAATAGCCATATATTTTGAAGTAAAGCTGTAAAAAAAGCTTTATTATCCAGTTATTTCGAAAAAAAAGACAATTAGTCGTGTTAAAAAATCACACTGTGGTATTAAAAAAAATTATATACAAAGCGTTTCAGAAGCATTGTTTATCAACCATAAAGTTGGTTTTCTATGGATACTTCCTAGGCATAGGCGTAGTACAAGCCCAAAGCGATGCGGAGTATATTGTGGACATTCAGCGATCTTCGGTTTCCAACGGATTGTCACACAACCACGTTTACCAAACCTTTCAAGACAGTCGAGGATTCATTTGGTTTGTTACTGCCACTGGTCTTGATTTCTATGACGCCAATGTTATTTATCGGGTGATGGAATGGCCAATGCTATCATCATCCAATGCTGCTAGGATAAGTCTCGAAGATATTGACGGTGATCTATGGCTCCGATTCATTGATGTTGGAAAAGTATCCTATCGGTTGGTAAATATCTACTCCAGGCAAGTACAGTCGATAGCATCAAAGTTTGGTGACAAATTTCAATATGATCTGTTTGATGCGGCATTGGGTAAAGGAGGTACCATCCTGACCAGCGATATATTCGGTGTTATTCGCGAAACAGAGACCGATGGCACCTGCAAACAACGCTATGTTTCCACGGAGGGGCCACTGTGGTTTTGCAGTCAAACGAACAGTAAAAACAATATATGGCTTAAACAAGCCACATCTCGTTTTGGCCAGGTGTTTCTTTCCATTGGCACTCACGGTGAACTTTTGGCAAAATATGAAGAACCCAATCCGGTTAATTTCATGGTAACCAATGATGAAGCGCTTTGGGCTTTAGGTGATTTTTATGTCACGGCGGTTCAGCCGGAAGGGCAGGTGGAACGTCGTTTAATTCGAGATGTTTTTCCGGAGTATGATAATTACAGTGCTTATACCACAGATGCTGTGGCGAATAGTAATTCAAGTGGTGAATTTTGGTTATTCAACAAGAAGCAACTGTTCGTTTGGCATCCTACGTTTGGATTAATCTATGACTTTGCTGACTATAAAGGGATTGACAAGCCATACGAAGCCTTCGACATTATGGTGGATAAGAACAACATAGTTTGGCTCAGCACCATCAATGGATCTTATAGGATTAGTCTTCGTAAAACCAGGTTTAAAAAACTACTGTGGCAGGATCCATTGCTGAAACACAATGTGTTCATGAATTCTTGTAGAGGAATATTACATCCAAATAATGGGATGTTGTATGTCAATATGTTAACAAATACGTATTGTATAGATCTGAAGAGCTCCGAAACTAAAAAAATATTAAATTTTGCATCAGGCACGTATGGGCTTGCTGATACTAAGGACGGTTCGCTGTTGATTGGAATGGAACAGATCGCTCATTTAGACCTTCTTTCCGGTTTAATTACAAAGAATTTAAATTTACATAAAGGGGTATGCTGGTCCATATTTCCCCACGCTGGTAACATTTGGATTGGGTTTGAACGCGGATTGGTTAAAATTAATTCGTCATCTGAACAAGTAGAGGTTTTTGAAGCATTCAACGGGTTTGAAGCATTAAAAACGGTAGATATTTATCACATCCAACTGAAACCGGAAGGTGATGGTTTGTGGCTGTTGACAAACAATGGACTGTATCAATTGGATTTTAATAAAGGTATAGTAGCACGTTATTGGAAGGGTGGTTCGGGGCAGTATTACCTGCCTGCAGATAATATTCGACATTGCTATATAGACAAAGAAGGAGTGTATTGGTTTGCCACCTCAGAGGGATTGATGCGGTGGGATCCGGTTTAGTCGGTTTCAAGGCTTTATACCATTGCGGATGGGTTGCCGCACAACTATCTTTACGCTGTTTATCCGGATGCGTTTGGTTTTTTGTG
>CAIZLM010000302.1 GCA_903933805.1 uncultured Bacteroidota bacterium
AGTTGTTCATTCCTTCGCACGTCCATTTCTAATATCCTCTACCCTCCATAAAAAGAGCGATTTATCAGGACATTGGCCATAGCACTCCGTGCTGTCTTCCCAGAGGATGTCCATTTCAGGTGGAAAATGGTACGGCTTTCGTACAATGAAAACTTTGGTATTGTGGTGACGGAAGCACTGGGAAGAGGGGTGCCGGTATTGACCACCAAAGGAACGCCTTGGTCGGAGTTGGAGACACGGAACTGTGGGTGGTGGGTAGAAAACAGCGAGGAAGGTTTGATGGATGGGCTGAATCAAGTGTTAAAAACAGATCCTAAAACCCTATCGTTGATGGGGGAAAGGGGGAAAGCATTGGTACTGGATAAATATACCTGGGAAGATAACGTAAAAAACACCCTCGAATTATACAACTGGTTGATCAACAATGGGAAAAAGCCTTCCTTTGTCGCATAAGTTGTTGTAATGTAACTGGTTGGATAGTTGTGTCTGAGACAAAAAAGTTATCAGCTAAGATTTAATTTTCAGCCAACGCAGCGTTTCCCGGATACCGTCTGATCGGGTGTACACAACCCTTGGAGCCACTGATTGGGTGTTTTCCAGCGGTAGTACCCAACGTATTGTAATATTTTTCAGCCTAAAGCTCGTGAGTGGGAAACGCAGTCCGACCGATTCCAACACATCACCCAGTTTGGCAAGCAGTACGATGAAAAATTTAGGCACAGTGGGGATTCGAAGGTTTAGTTGAGCTGCGATTTCATTCGACCAATCCCGGATGTTTAACGGTTCATAATCGCCCAAATAGTATGTGTTGTGATCCGTTGTGTCAGAATGAAGTATTGCGTCAATCTGTTCAACAATATTTCCGATGTATCCGTATGTTTTAGGATTTTCACAACCTGCAAAGTTGACATATCGCCCTTGGAGAATCGCCTCGAAAAAGGATCGGTAAGGCGGCCCAAAACCGGGCCCCCAAATGGAGGTTGGCCGTACAATAACCCAATTTAACCCGAGATTTTCTTGCTCCCGAACGAGCCTTTCTCCAGCAACCTTACTTTGACCGTAAAGGTTGGACGGGCAATAATCAAGGTCGTCCTCGGGTATGTAACCGGCTTCACAAACCAGCATAGAAGAGGCAAAGATTATTTTTTTCAACCCACGTATTGAATGTGCGATATTCAAAACAGTCGCCACTCCCCCCATATTGATGGCATAATCTTCAATATGAGTTGCCCGCAAGTCTGTTCGAGCGGCCATGTGTATGACATACTGTGGATCAAAACGCAGCAGTATATCCTGTGTCGTGCCAGCATCCATGATGTCACATTTAATCCAGTAAGGGTGAGATGCGCTGTCTGAGGGCGGATTTACATCAAGATTCAAAACTTGATATCCTTTTTCAAGATAAAACCGCACCAAATTGGAGCCAATGAACCCGGAACCTCCGGTAATCGCTATTTTCATGGTAAATACGTTTTGTAACTGGTTGGGTAGTTGCGTCTGAGACAAAAAAGTGACCATTGGGCCAGACGCAGCGTGCCACCGAACCAGTTACGGTGTTTTAGTGTTCAAGGCAATTTCGCCAGCCAATAATTGGCATACAACTGCAAAAATCCAATAAAAATCATGGCTATCCCCATCCATTCCAGCATTGGGACAGCCCCTTTGTATGCGGTCCCATACAAAACCTGAATAATCCATTCAGGAATAGCCCAAAAGACCGCCGCGACCGCCGATGACAGCAACAAAACAAGCAACAAGGCCTTGTTGTATATTTTCTGTCTGCTCACAGTGTCTTTTTCCGCCACAATTTCGGGAAATACAACGAGCGAAATGGCGCCTGTGACAAAAAGCGACATCCTGGCAATGTTGAGTGCCGCCGTCCATTGGCCCGTAAAGGCACTGGTGAAATAATGCTTTACCAACAGCGTCGGAACGTTTATGATGCCATGCAACACGATGTTCGCCACCAAAACCCGGAGGGTAAACCAATAAATGGACTTAAGTTCTATTCTTTCCAACACCCCCACAACTTCCCGCGTGTCCTTAATGACGCGGAAAACCAGCAGGAAAGCCAGTAAAAAAGCCAACCCGTACGCCAAAAGTGCACCGTTGACACCATATCCAAAAAAGAAAAGTACCCCCAAGAATACCAACCGAGCCGCCGCCTCAACAATACTATTCCAACTCAACGCATGAAATTTTTTCATCCCTTGTAAAACCCCCCTGTTGACGGCTAATAGTAGGGAAAACAAAATGGTCGCCGCCAATACCACCACGGAACCAACCTGGTCTATCTTCAAAAAATCGACCACAGAACCATAAAAAATAGCCGTAAAAAGCATTAATCCTGCAAAAAAAACCAACACGATATCCTGGGCCTTTCTCCTGAGAAGTCCTATTTCCCCGAATTTGTTGGCTGCGTGATAGTCGGATGTAAACTTTGTAACCGCGGTTCCAAAGGAGAAGGCCGGCAGCGACACCAGAAAAAACAAGGCCATCAGAGAACCAAAAACACCGTATTCTTCCGGTCCCAGCATTCTCCCGGCAACAAAATGAAAGCCATATGCCAATGCGTTGGATACAACGATGCCCACCATCAACGTGATACTGTTCTTCAGAATACTCAAGTGTGCGATCTTATTTTGGTGCGATGACGGGGAGAGAAATAGCCCGTGCATACACAGGACCAAGGGACAAAAGAACAGCTTTTTCGACTAATTCAGGGCCTTTTGGAATACAATTCTGCGCGAACGCTGCTGTATGGGCTGTAAAGATCGCGCGCAAAGCCAACATGGGCGACCAGCATGTCATCCCATTTTGTGGTATAACAGGGTGACAATTGGGTCTGTCTGGTGAGTTGCGCGCCGGTTCCGATGGTTTGCGCGGCTACTTGTACGGTATTACGCCCGTATCGGGCATTTACGCCATCCATGGCGACCATGAGTCGCTGGTGTTTTTCGTACGACACCGGATCAAAAAGGGATATCTGTACGTTGGACTGCGGGGTCAGTCCGCTCAACAATACCCCTGCATTTTTATAATCGTAGCCCTCCCGGTATATTTTATTCAAAACGTACTGGGCTGCTTTCACCAATTGCAGTGTGCTGTTGGTGGGCGTAGAGAACGATACGGTAAAAGAGGCGCCATACTGGGGCACCCCTTTGGCAAAACGATTGGTATGAATGAACGCCGTCAGCAGGGCAGCACTGCTCTGCTGACGGCGTAGTTTTTCCCCACACCGGGCGGCGAAGTCGGCCAGTGCCTTGCCCAATGCATCTTTGGTGCGCAAGGGATCTCGAAAGGAACGGGTGGTACCCACACTTTTTTTGTCTGGCGTTTCTGTTTCCAACCGGATGCACGGCTCGCCCTCCAGTTCTTTTTTGATACGCAATCCGGTAATGGTTAAATGCTTGCGCACCCACGTGTCATCTGCGTGTGCGAGGTCGTACGCCGTTTTGATGCCATATCCACGCAACAAATTTGCGTATTGCCGTCCAATACACCACACGTCACCGACCTCAACATCCTGTAATACAGCATCCCAGTTGTCGGCCAGCACACATACCCCGTTGCCCAATTTATCTTTTTTTGCAATCCTGTTGGCTATTTTGGCCAGTACTTTCGTCGGAGCCACCCCAACACAAACAGGCAACCCAACCCAACGCAGAACGGTTTGGCGAATGTTGAGCGCATGGGGCGTCAGGTCGGCAAATGCCAGGTCTTCCAGGTCTAAAAATGCCTCATCCACACTGTACACCTCCACCGATGGCGCAAACCGCCGAAGGATGTTCATTGCGCGCGCCGACATATCACCGTACAGCGGGTAATTGCTGGAAAACACTTTCAATCCGTGTTTCTTCACCATACCACGAATCTCAAACAAAGGCTGTCCCATGCCGATCTGCAACGCCTTGGCCTCGTCTGACCGGGCTACCACGCATCCATCGTTGTTGCTCAATACCACCACCGGCAGGCCCCGCAATGCAGGGCAAAATACCCGCTCACAGGAAACATAAAAACAGTTTACATCCACCAAAGCAATCATTTTCAGTGCTTTTTAATGGTGTACATGACAATACCCCAAATGACCAATTCGTCTCCTTCCTGCACCTCAATGGGTGCAAAATCGGGATTGGCCGGCAACAATCGAATTTTATTGCCCTTCTTCTCAATGCGTTTGACCGTAAACCCGTTGTTCAGGTAGCACACCGCCACAGAACCCGTTTGGGGCACTACCGAACGATCCACAATCAATACGTCACCGTCGTCGATGCCATCACCTGTCATGGAATTGCCTTGGACACGCACCACGAATGTCGCATCCGGATTTTGAACCAGCACCGCTTTTAAGTCGATTTGCTGTTGAAAATAATCATCGGCAGGAGAGGGAAAGCCCGCACAAATGGTGCCATCCACATAATTTAAAAGAATGGGATCCGTGTGGGCCAATGCATAGGGCCTACATCCAACCAAAAACTCTTCTTTACGCGCTGTAAGCATGATACCGTGTTTGAAAGAACAAATATAAAACAATTTATTTGTAATTAGGCAAACGGTATGCTATTTGGCGAAAAAAAATCCATTTTTTATGTCTTACGCGACCAATTAACCAGTTAAAAAACAAATAATTTTATTTTTTGACGGTATGGCGCTAGTGCAACGGGGGTGGATCATGGGCCGAACGCGGCGCTAGTGCTTCCCCTCCGTTTCTACATTGTCAAGTTTTCGGCGCACCTCTTCGACTTTCCGGCGCTGGACTTCCTGTTCTCCGATATTGGATTCCTGCGCCTGTTGGTTGTTTATGATGTCCTGTTCCGCTCTTTGGATTTTAGATTTCCAGGATTCGATGTCTTTTACCAAGCCATCATTTTCGCGCACGAGTTTCTTTTGGCGATTTTCCAAGTCTTTCAGTTCGTCTTCTGCGGCTTTCAACGCTTTACCAATGGCCGCCCGGCGTACATCGAAATAGCACTGTTTGAGTGTTCTGGCCATTTCTTGTGTACTCACGCGGTTGTCGCGGCGGTTCAGGAAGTAAGAGCCTGCATCTACCCACACGGTGAGGGCGGATTCATCGCCATCTTTTTCGATGGTAGAATAGATGGCATAAGGTTCTTCGCCCATAAAAGCGCTGTTCAAGCCGGTGGCTGTCCATTCGCCCTTGTTTTTTTTGAATTTTGCGTCGAAGTTTTCCTTTGCAAAATCTTTCCAAACATTCTCAATAATATCTACCGCTACTTTGTCAAATTCGAGGCGGAAGCAAGGCTTGGCGCCGAGCGACATCGTTCGCGTAGTTTCGTGCACCATCTCCATTTGAGCGTGTGCAACGGCAGTGGTAAAAAATAGGACCAAGGATAAGAGAAAGGCTTGCGTTTTCATTTTTTGATGTTCAGTGGGTTGGAAGAAGGGGGGGGGATTTTAACGGGATATTGCCGAAAGAACGGGACAAGACTGTAGAAAAAAATCTTCCCGAAGGGTCATTTGCGCTTTTTTTTCAGGTGTTTTATCCTCATATCCGGCCAAATGCAGCACACCATGGGCCATAATTCGGCACAATTCATTTTCGAATGACACCCCCTGTGCGGCGGCGTTGTCGCGTACGCGGTCGGCACTGATAAACACATCGCCGTGCACCGCATCGTCTGCATAGGGAAACGTAATGACGTCGGTATAATAGTCGTGGTCGAGGTATTCCACATTGATACCCCGCAGGTGTTCGTCTGAACAGAAGATAAAATTCAATTCTTCCAAGGCTTTCTCCTCTTGTACAGCAATAGCAGTCAGCCAAGACACCAACTGCTGCGCATCGGGCAAGTCAAATGTCACATCTTCAAAATGAAAAGAAATGGGGTTTTCCGGCAGTTCGTCCGGCAATTCAGGAAAGTTCATATTTTTATTTTGTAACTGATTAGGTGACACGCTGTCTGGCCAAAAAGGCCCATTTTCGGCGATACTGCGCCCATTTTTTTGACCGTAGCGAGGCTACTGCCTGTAAAAATCCGCTTCGTCTGGCAAAAAATAGCCACTTTTTTTTCTCAGACGCGACCACCTAAGTTTTTATTTATTTTTTTGAAAAAACGTAACCAGTTACGAAAAGGCTTTTTTGTTTCTACCGTCTCATAAAGCAATGAACCTCAGAAGGAAGAGCCCTCTGAGGTTCATTGTGTTTGCTGTGCGCAATGCTACGTGCATAACAAACGTATTGTCTTGACCAAGAGGCGTATATCTGGGTAAACTGTTGCACGTACACAGCGCGTTGGTGCGAGGGCGCGCCTAATATTTAACCTGTACAGATACTTGATATCAAGACCATGAAAACATTCCGACATTCAAAACTACTTTGCGCAGAGGACAGTCGTTCTGTGTCAGGAAATATTGAATCGCATTTTCACCGTACGGCCGCCATGGGAGAAGCAACATTCGTCGCTCAGGTGTCGCATGAGGAGAAGCCCCCTTCCCCCACAACACTCGAGCAAGTCGGGACATGTTGGATCGGGCACCTGACAGGGATCAAAACCCAATCCTTCATCGCTGACCGATACCGACAAGGAACCTTTTTGGCATCGGAAAGAGATGGAAACATATTTGCGCTGGTCACCGCGGTTGCCATGTAAGATGGCATTGTTGACAGCTTCCGTGATACTGACCAATATATCGCCTCGCCTACTGGGCGCTACGTTGTAACGGGTGGCTACATATTGTACAAATGGCTCCACTTTGGCTACATTTTGGGGATCCGACGGAAGGGTTAGATTTGTGTGAAGGTCGCTCATTCGAATACTTTTCGTTAAAAAAAGGCAAAAAAAGCCGATTACACCTTAAACAACAGGGTCGAAAAAGAGCGTACTCTATGAAACTAATAGAGCCGCATGGAGCGTTTTTGATTTGGATTATAACAATATGATAGGACAAAATTAAAGGATTTTTAACATACGGCGCAAGGGGTAGGTTAAAAAACTTTTTACACGACGGATAAAATGCCCTTTTTGCCCTTGTAAGAGGCCAAAAGGGCATTTTATTTTTTTTGCAACGGGTTAGGTGACACGCTGTATGGCCCAAAAAGGTCTATTTTTTGCCAGACTTCGCCCATTTTTTTGACCGTAGCGCTGCTATGGCCTGCAAAAATCCGCTTCGTCATGCAAAAAATGGCCGCTTTTTTGTCTCAGACGCGGCCACCCAAGCAGTTACCTAATTTTTAAAATTCGGCGCTTCCCGGGTAACGGGGGAAGGCTATGACATCGCGGATATTGGTCATACCCGTTACAAACAGCACGAGTCGTTCAAAGCCCAATCCAAAACCGGCATGTGGGCAGGCGCCAAAGCGACGTGTATCGAGGTACCAGTAGAGTTCCTCCTCGGAAATGTGCATCTCGCGCATTCTGGTCTGGAGTTTGTCAAGTCGCTCTTCGCGCTGTGATCCACCTACAATTTCTCCGATACCGGGGAAAAGAATGTCCATGGCCGACACCGTTTGTCCGGGCACACCCGCTTTCGGTTCGTCTTGGCGCATGTAGAAGGCTTTGATGTCAGCGGGATAATTGGTGAGGATAACAGGTTTTTTGAAATGCTTTTCTACCAAATAGCGTTCGTGTTCACTTTGCAGGTCGGTCCCCCACCCTTCTACGGGGAATTGGAATTTCCCTTTTTTGTTGGGATTCGAATTTTTGAGGATATCGATGGCTTCTGTGTAGGTAAGCCGTACGAAATCATTGTCTATAACGAAGCGCAGTTTGTCGGTGAGGGCCATTTCGCTCCGCTGATCCTGCGGTTTGGATTTCTCTTCTTCGAGCAGACGTTCTTCGAGTATCCGAAGGTCATCGCCACAGTGTTCCAATGCGTAGCTGATGACATATCGGAGCATGTCTTCGGCGAGGTTCATATTGTCATGCAGATCATTGAAGGCTACCTCCGGCTCGATCATCCAGAATTCTGCTAGGTGGCGGGTGGTGTTGGAGTTTTCAGCGCGGAAAGTAGGTCCAAACGTATAGACATCACCGAGGGCCATGGCGCCGAGTTCAGCTTCCAACTGACCAGACACGGTGAGGTTGGTGGGTCGGCGGAAAAAATCCTGGGAAAAATCGATTTCGCCACTTTCTGTGCGCGGCGGATTGTCCAAGGGCAGGGTGGTCACGGAAAACATTTCACCGGCACCCTCTGCATCACTGGCCGTTATGATGGGTGTGTGCAGGTAGTAAAAACCTCGATCGTTGAAAAATTTGTGCACTGCAAAGGCCAGGGCATGGCGAACGCGGAAAACAGCGCTGAACGTGTTGGTTCGAAAACGCAGGTGGGCTTTTTCGCGCAAAAATTCAAGCGTTTGACGTTTGGGCTGCAACGGAAATTCTTCGGGATTGCAATCCCCATACACGATGATTTCGCTGGCCTTTATTTCTACTTTTTGTCCTTTACCCTGACTTTCAATCAGTTGCCCACGGGCGCCAATGGCTGCGCCAAATTTGATGCGCTCGAGGGTGGCAGGATCAATTTGCTCAAAATCCACAACCACTTGTAAATTGTTGGCGGTAGAACCGTCGTTGAGGGCGATAAACTGGTTGTTGCGGAAGGCTTTTACCCATCCTTTCACCAACACGGTTGTGTTGACAGGTTCGCTGCGGAGGATTTCAGAAATTTTAATACGCTGCATGGCTGAAGTATGTTCACGGTTCGCGGAACGGTTCTAAAAATACGCGTTCCTATAAAAACAGACGTGTAACTGGTTGGGGGTCGCGTGTGAGACAAAAAACAGCCGTTTTTTGCCAGACAGCCTGCCAATAACCCGTTACAAAGACGCAAAGGTAGTTGAAAAGAACGCGTTTAAAAAATAGTAACTGGTTAGCGTGGTCGCGTCTGAGACAAAAAAGCGGCCATTTTTTGTCAGCCGAAGCGAATTTTTGCAGGCTGTAGCAGCGCTACGGTCAAAAAAATGGGCAAAGCATGGCGGAAAATGAATCTTTTTGGGCCAGACAGCGTGCCACCTAAACAGTTACAAATATAGATAGCTGGCGGAAACCGAAAAGCCATTCATAGAGTAGGTATCACAATCAACCTTGATTACGATGAAACATTTTTTCCTCAGTACCATCATCCTGTTTTTCTGCGCAAATTTTTCATTTGCAGAGGTCAATCCAGCCACTGCGCCAGTGGCTCAATGGAGTCAGTCAGACGAAGTTGCTGCGCTCTCTCCTGAGCTGGCGCAGATGACCATGGAAAAATTTCTTCAACTTACACCTGCTGAATACAAAAAAACGACCGGTGAAAAGTTGGGCATTAAAAAGTCTATCCAGTTGAAACTTGCTCAGAAAGCCCTCAAAAGGGAAATGAAGCACAACGCTGAATTGCGTTCTGGCCTGACTGGTGGTGATGGTATCACCAAGAGTTTGTACATTTTGCTTGCAATTTTAGGGTTGGGTTGGGTTGCCATGGGTGTTAAAGACGACTGGGAAGGTTCAGACTGGATCGTCAACCTGTTGCTTACGTGCCTTTGCTGGTTGCCAGGTTTGATTCACGCCTTGGTAAAAATGAAAAATTACTACTAATAAACCGTCGGTATCGCTGATAGAAGCCACAAGGAAGTAACTTCGTGCTACTTCTTTGTGGCTTTTTTATGTCACCCTTAACGGTCAACCAATGGGAAAAAAATTTGAATGGGCTTACTTGGTGTTTATGCTGTTGACGCCGGTGGTTTGCCTGTTGCTTCCGGCAGACTATTTTGATATTGGCGCCTCAATTTGCCCATCAAAACGCTTTTTCGACATCGAGTGCTATGGTTGTGGCATGACGCGTGCGGTAATGCACTTGATCCACTTTGACGTTGACAGTGCCGTGTATTACAATCCTTTGTGCCTCATCGTCGCCCCCGTTTTGGGTTTCTTTTGGGTAAAATGGACACTTTCTGCTGCTAAAGCCGTGGGAATATGGCCGCGTAATTCTTTGTGAACTTGTCCATTGTAACCAGTTACCATATTCTTTGGATATTTATTCTGTTCGATCATTGCCGGAAGCACCAAGCCCTTTTTACCTTTGCCCCCCTGCAAGACTGGCAAATGCCACCACATTACTCACCGCCCTCACCCAGTACACACATGACCGACGCCATTTTCGCTGTTCCGCATCCCGTAAACGAGCCCATCTACAATTATGCGCCCGGCTCTCCCGAAAAAGCTGCCTTGAAGCAGGCCATTGAGGCGGCCAAGGCTACCCAAAAGGATATACCCATGTACATAGGCGGACAGCATGTGCACACCGACGAGCAAGTTTCGATGCATCCGCCCCACGATCACCAACATATTTTGGGTCACTATTCCAAGGGCAATGCATCCCATGTGACAGCTGCTATTTCAGCGGCGCTTGCTGCTAAGCCCGCTTGGGAAGCAATGCCCTGGCAGGAACGTGCTGCAATTTTTTTGCGCGCTGCCGATTTGCTGACGGGACCTTACCGGGCGAAGATGAGCGCAGCGACCATGTTGTGCCAAAGTAAAAATGCGTATCAAGCGGAGATAGATTGTATCTGCGAATTGGCAGATTTCTGGCGGTACAATGTGTATTTCATGCAGGAAATATACAAACAACAGCCGCTGAGCACCAGAAATGTGTGGAATCGGACCGACTGGCGTCCATTGGAAGGTTTTGTATTTGCCCTCACGCCATTTAACTTCACGGCCATTGCCGGCAACTTGCCCTCTGCTCCCGCGATGTTGGGCAATGTAGCCGTGTGGAAACCAGCAGAATCTCAAATTTATTCTGCATCGGTCATCATGGAGATATTGGAGGAGGCCGGATTGCCGGCTGGCGTCATCAACTTGGTGTACGTGAGTGGCCCGACGGTGGGCGATGTCGTCTTTAAACACCCTGATTTTGCCGGCATACATTTTACAGGAAGTACAGGGGTTTTTCAGCGTATCTGGAAAACAATAGGCGAAAACATAGCAGGATATAAAACCTATCCGCGCATTGTGGGTGAAACAGGTGGTAAGGATTTTGTTGTGGCGCACAATTCAGCCGATCCCAAAACGGTTGCAGTAGCCCTGGGGCGGGGCGCGTTTGAATACCAAGGGCAAAAATGCTCCGCAGCATCCAGGGCTTATATCCCCAAGAGCATGTGGAAGCAGGTGAAAGATTTTTTGGTGGCCGACCTAAAAAGTATGAAAATGGGAACCACCGAAGACTTCCGCAATTTTATCAATGCCGTGATAGATGAAAAAGCATTCGACAAAATAAGCCAGTACATCACAGAGGCCAAAAAATCTGACAAAGTGAAGGTGGTTGCCGGTGGCATTTTTGACAAAACACGCGGGTATTTCATTGAACCAACGGTGTTGGAAGTTTCGGATCCGCAGTACACCACCATGTGTGAAGAAATTTTCGGTCCCGTTCTTACGGTCTATGTGTACGACGACAGAAAGTATGCACAAATACTCGACACCGTCAACGGCACCTCTCCTTACGCCCTCACAGGCGCAATTTTTGCCAATGATCGCGCAGCACTGGCCCTGGCCAACGAAAAACTTCGTTATGCCGCCGGGAATTACTACATCAACGACAAGCCGACAGGGGCTGTGGTTGGCCAACAACCCTTTGGCGGTGGCCGGGCTTCCGGCACCAACGATAAAGCGGGATCCATGCTGAACATGTACCGTTGGCTTTCACCGCGTACCCTGAAAGAAAATATGTTGCCCCCCACCGATTACCGGTACCTATTTATTGGGGAGGAATAAATTTCTCAACACTCGAACATCCTCATTTTGGCAGGCAACACTTTTGGTACCCTTTTTCGGCTCACAACGTTTGGTGAATCTCATGGTGCGGCCATAGGATGTGTGGTTGACGGTTGTCCTGCCGGCCTTGAAGTTAATTTGTCGCTGATTCAGCTGGAGTTGGATCGCCGGCGACCCGGGCAGAGCAGTCTTGTGAGCCAGCGCAAAGAAAGCGACACCGTGCAACTGTTGAGTGGCGTATTTGAAGGAAAAACCACGGGTACGCCTATTGCGATGCTCATACCGAACGAAGACCAGCGCAACCGCGATTACGACCATCTGGAAGATGTTTTTCGGCCCAGTCATGCCGATTACACTTGGCAGGTAAAATATGGCCACCGCGACCACCGCGGTGGTGGCCGTAGCAGCGCACGAGAAACAGCAGCCCGGGTGGCCGCTGGCGCCATTGCAAAGCAGTTGTTGAAGTCACAAGGGATTGATATACAAGCTTATGTGAGTCAGGTTGGTTCCATTGAGCTTAAAAAAACTTACCAGGAAATAGACATATCACGCGCAGAAACCAATGATATTCGTTGCCCTGATCCGGCGGTTGCTGCCGCCATGATTGAATTAATTTCCCAAGTACGCAAGGCTGGCGACACGATTGGTGGCGTGGTTTCTGCCGTGGTGCGTGGCTGCCCTGCCGGTTTTGGCCAGCCGGTGTTCGACAAACTCA
>CAIZLM010000303.1 GCA_903933805.1 uncultured Bacteroidota bacterium
CTGAAGAGGATCTCGCCCCAAAACGTATTCCCAAAGGGCTGTAATGTTGCTGCTTTTAAACGTCTCCGTGGTGGTGAAACAGCACCAAAACAAGCACCAAAACAAGCACCAAAACAAGCGCCATGTGATGCAGCACCGGGTGCCGCCCAAGCAGTTGCGCGTTTTACCAGCCTTGTTTTTCGGTTAATGTGTCGTTGTATGGCTTGGCCAACCATTGGTCAAGCCAAGTTGTCGACTACTTCCATGAACGCGCGGTACCAAGCAGTGTAGGCCATCGGTTTCTACCGTTCTGATATCGCAATCCTATTGCAGTGCTTGGCAGCCACAAGTCAATACGGACGTACCTACAGCGAGGGCATCGGTTGTTAGTCCATACACTGTTTCCAGCATTGAATGTTGTATTAAAAACACGTAACTGGTTAGCGTGCCGCCTATCCAGTTACAAAAGCACAAAAATAGTACCCCGCGCTGCTGCACGGGGTACTATTCTGTCTGTTTTACTACCGTGAAATCCTGATAAAATCAGGCTAGCCCGTTCACGTGGCGCATGAGACTGCTTTTAATATTAGCAGCCTTGTTGCGGTGAATGTTACCGCTCTTTGCCAACCGGTCGACCATACTCACCACCTTGGGCAAATAGGTTTGAGCTTCTGATTTTTCTTTCAGCTCTCGTAGGTTTTTGATGGCAGTACGTGCCGATTTTTTGTAGTAACGATTTTGCAGACGACGCTTTTCGTTCTGACGGATGCGCTTGAGCGCTGACTTGTGGTGTGCCATATTTTTACAGCGGGAATTGCTATTTTATTGAATGGGAAGAGGTCTTCGTTTTGGGCGGGCAAAGGTAGCGTTTTACCGTTGAAAAAGAAAAAGACGTTGAATAAATTTCTTTTTTGATGTTAACAACCTTAAAATAAGGGCTAAATGGCCCTTAATAGCACACATTTGATGAAACTTCGTGCGCTGTACTTTGTTCACATCGTATCTTTGCGCCCATTTTAAGGCAAACATACTTGTCTGCTATTCCAAGACGTTGATTCTGAACAACAACAACAATGACTGATCACTCCGCACTTTTTAATGCCCATCCACAATATATTGAGTCGCTGTACCAAGCTTGGTCGAAGGATTCCGAATCGGTGGAAGCCGATTGGGATGCCTTTTTCAAAGGCTTTGATTTCGCAGTGACGTCTGGTAAGGGCGCCGAGGCTAGCAGAACTGCTGAAGCCGGAACAGACACCTTGAAAGAATTCTCGGTGATCGGCCTCCTATATGGTTATCGTGACCGAGGGCACACCCTTTCAACCACCAACCCCATAAAGCCCCGTAAACAGCGGCATCCCAAATTGGATCTAGCGGATTACGGCCTTTCTGAAGCGGACCTTGACACGCGTTTCGCGGCGGGTGCTGAACTGGGGATGCCCCACGCAACCCTGCGGGAGATCATCGAACGATTGAAGGTATTGTACTGTGGCAATATCGGATTTGAGACCACGCAAATTTTTGACAAGGAAAAAAGGGCGTGGTTGCGCGATAAAATTGAGCACCGAACCCTGTCGGCCGACTACGGCTTTTCCATTGATAAGAAAAAGCGGATTCTGGAAAAAATCAATGGCGCCGTTGGCTTTGAGCAGTTTCTGGCGACCAAATTTGTGGGTCAAAAACGCTTTGGACTGGAAGGCGGGGAAGCCACCATTGCAGCCCTCGACGCCATGATCAACCGCGCCGCTGAAGCAGACACCCCGGTGGAAGAGGTTGTGATTGGCATGGCCCACCGCGGCCGCCTAAACGTGCTGTGCAACATTGTCGGCAAAACATACGAGCAGATTTTCAGCGCATTCGAAGACAAATCAATCCCCGACCAAAGTTATGGTTCTGGTGATGTGAAGTACCACCAAGGATACTCCTCCCAAACAGAAGCCCTCAACGGTCGGAAATTATACGTAAAATTACTGCCCAACCCCAGTCACCTCGAAGCGGTGAATCCGGTGGTCGAAGGTTTTTGTCGCGGAAAACTGGATATTCTCTACGCAGAAGAATTTGACCGTGTACTGCCCATTATCATCCACGGGGATGCAGCCCTCGCCGGACAGGGTATCGTGTACGAACTTATTCAAATGATGCACCTGGAAGGGTACAACACCGGAGGATCGGTACACTTGGTCATCAACAACCAAATTGGCTTTACCACCAGTTGGGAAGATGCGCGCAGCAGTACCTATTGTACCAGTGTTGCAGAAGTGGTTCAGGCCCCTGTTTTTCACGTGAATGGAGACGACCCAGAGGCGGTTGTTTTTGCCGCCGAACTGGCCATTGAATACCGACAGATGTTCAACACAGATGTTTTTGTGGACATTGTGTGTTACCGTCGGAATGGCCACAACGAAAGCGATGAGCCGCGGTTTACCCAACCGGAAATGTGGAAAATCATCGAAAAACACGAAGATCTCCGCGCCGTGTACAACAAAATACTGGTTGCCCGCGGCGACGTGGACGAGCAGCTGGCCAAAGACATGGAGGCAAAATTCCGGGCTGATCTTCAAGCACGACTCGACAATGCCCGCCAAAAGCCACTGCCCTATACCTATCAGGAGCCTGAAATGCACTGGAAGGCGCTGAAAAAAACAGTGGACGACGCTGATTTTCAGGAAAGCCCGGAAACCGGTATTTCCCGCAAGGCCATTGATGCGCTGCTCCAACACCTGCTCTCTTTTCCTGCGGACTTTGTACCCATTTCTCAAATTGCCAAACTGACGGAGGCCAAGAAACAACTCGTCTCGACCGGCAAAATTGACTGGCAATTGGGGGAGTTGCTCGCCTATGCCTCCCTCCTGACAGAAGGGTACGATGTGCGCATGAGCGGACAGGATGTGAAGCGCGGCACCTTTAGCCACCGACACGCGTGCATTGTTGACGCTGAAAACTACCGTGAAGTAAACCGCCTGGATGGCATCGCTGCCAAGCAGGCAAAATTTCGTATTTTCAACTCCTTGCTCAGCGAATACGCCGTTCTGGGTTTTGAATATGGTTACTCCTTGTCCACCCCCGATGCCTTGGTGGTTTGGGAAGGGCAGTTTGGCGACTTTGCCAATGGCGCCAGTACCATCATTGATCAGTTCATTGTTGCCGGCGAAAGCAAGTGGCAGCGGATGAGCGGACTGGTGATGTTGCTGCCACACGGCTATGAAGGGCAGGGACCTGAGCATTCGTCGGCGCGATTGGAGCGCTTTCTTCAGGGATGCGCCGAAAACAACATGACGGTGGCCAACGTAACCTCGGCAGCCAACTTTTTTCACTTGCTGCGCCGACAAGTCGTGCGGCCATTCCGCAAGCCACTCGTGGTCATGTCTCCCAAATCGGCGCTGCGTGCACCCTTCAACCTCGGCGAAATCAGCGAGATAGAAACAGGCACCCGCTTCCGCGAGCTCATCGATGATACCGCCGTTCAAGCTGCCAAGGTGAAGCGCTTGCTGCTCTGCTCTGGTAAAATTTATTATGACCTGTTGAAACAGCAACAAACTGAAAAACGCACCGATGTAGCCATTGTACGACTCGAACAAATCTACCCGTTTCCCAAAACCCAGTTTGAGGCACTTCGAAAGAAATACGCAAAAGCGGAACTCGTTTGGGTGCAAGAGGAACCGGCCAATATGGGTGCATGGAGTCACCTGGCCATCAATCAGCCCCAATACGGCTGGAAGAGTGTAAGCCGAAGGGCAGCAGCATCGCCGGCAACAGGTTTCCCCAAAGCACATGAAAAAGAACAGGCAGGGCTTATAGAGCAGGCGTTTGGTGTAATTTTGTAGAAAAAATTATGCAGCGCAACACAAAATCAATATTATAGCGTTTGATTGTTCGACACCACCACATGTAGTTGCCAATCAACAAAAGCACCATCTTGCTCACTCAAAGCGTCACATCTTAGGAAATGCAGTATCTACCTTCTCGCCGCAATGGCAAATCCGACTTTGACTTATTTTCGTTCGACATGAAACTTAAACCGTCGCTCTTGCTTTTCTCCTTTATTGGAGTGCTTGGCATCGCCTTTTTGGTCAATAGATCTTCGCTTTTTACCGGCGACCCCAATCCTCAAAAGGAAGCCGCGCTGATGAAAGCTGTGCTGCAACACCTTTCCGGGGTGCATTTTCAACCCAAAGACATCGATGATGCTTTCTCAAAATCCGTTTACAACCTCTACCTTAAAAATATTGACGGGGGCAAGCGATTTTACAACCAAGACGACATCAATCAGCTGAATGTTTTTGAGGAAAAAATTGACGACCAAGCCAACGCAGGCACTTTTCAGTTTTTTGATTTGTCCGTTACGCTCATGGAACAATCCTTGGTCAAAACGCAAGGTTGGTACCGCGAGATACTCGCCGCACCCCTCGACTTCTCCAAAAATGATATGCTCGAGGTCGATGGCGACAAACTTCACTGGGCAAAAAACGATACCGAGCTCCGCGCCCGTTGGGAAAAATGGATGAAGTACGAGTTGTTGAGCCGTATCACCGATGAACAGGCCAAACAAGACAAGCCCGAATTTAAAGGCGAAAAAAAGGATTTTACCACCCTTGAAAAAGAACAGCGCGCCAAAGTCCTGGATACCTACGACAAGTGGCTCAAACGCTTACAAAAACTCGATCGCACCAAACGATTGGAGATATTCCTCAATGCCATAACCAATGTGTTTGATCCGCACACCGGCTACTTTTCACCCAGTGACAAGGAGAATTTTGACATTCAAATGTCAGGTAAACTCGAGGGTATTGGCGCCCGCCTTCAAAGTGATGGCGAAAAAACCAGCATCACGGAGGTCGTCCCAGGTGGACCTGCCTGGAAACAAGGCGGTTTGGAAGCAAAAGACATCATTGTAAAGGTATCCCAGGGCGATACTGACGCTGAATCCGTGGACATTATGGGTTGGGACATTGATGACGTTGTATCCAAAATTCGCGGACCCAAGGGCACAAAAGTGACCCTTACCATTCAAAAAACGGATGGTTCTGAGAAGGTGATTACCATTATACGGGATGTTGTGATCATGGAAGAAGGCTTCGCCAAGTCTTTGATCCTGAACGACAAAGCCCAAGATCAAAATAAAATAGGGTATATTTACCTGCCAAAATTTTATGCAGACTTTACACCATCCGGCGCAACCTCTTGTGCGTTGGATGTGCAAAAAGAAGTGGCCAAACTGAAGGCAGAGCAGGTGATGGGCATTATCCTCGACTTGCGCGGCAACGGGGGAGGCTCCCTGCGCGATGTGGTGCAAATGAGCGGACTTTTTATTGAGGAAGGCCCCATTGTACAGGTTAAAAGCCGCAACAAAAAGCCGGAAATTATGACCGACAACGACAGTCGTGTGCAATGGGGTGGGCCGTTGGTGGTGATGGTCAATGGATTCAGCGCCTCGGCTTCTGAAATCTTGGCAGCAGCCATGCAGGATTACGCCCGCGCGGTCATCGTCGGATCTACCGGTACGTATGGAAAAGGTACTGTGCAGCGCTTCTATGACCTCGACAACGTGGTGTCAGACGAAGCCGTAAAGCCATTGGGCTCTATGAAACTCACCATGCAAAAATTTTACCGCGTGACCGGCAAAACAACCCAGTTGGATGGCGTTACACCCGATATCATTTTGCCTGATTTCTACAATTTGATCGAAACTGGCGAGCGCGACAACGATTACCCCCTCGAATCAACGGTCATTGAACCCGTACCATTCAACCAGGGCGCCTACCACATCTCCGACATGGAGCAGTTGAAAAAAAATAGTGCAAACCGGGTAAGTGCGGATCCAACCTTCAAAAAGGTGGGTGAAAATGCCAGCCGTCTCCGCAAACAAAAGGATCAAACAATGTATCCCGTTCAATTGGAAAAGTACCTCCAGTGGAATAAACGCATGGACGAGGAAGCCGATCGCTACGATAAAATTTTCAACCAGATTGAAGGGTTCAATATTCAAAATCTCGCAGCCGACTTGCCCCAAATACAAAGCGACACCGCTCGGGTGGCACGCAACGACAGTTGGTTGAAAGATCGCCAAAAAGATGTTCAATTGTATGAAACCGTGCAAATCGTCCTCGATATGCTCCACATGGATGCTTTGGCAGGAAAACACTAAACCAGGTTTTCACCAACACAAAACGAAGGGCCTGATCGTTTCCGATCAGGCCCTTCGTTTTGCCCAAAATACCACCCCAAATACGCCTGAACCCTGAAAATCAAGCCACTAGTCGTGTTTATGTGCCGCAAGCCCAACCGAAAAAGCTGAACCCCCTACATTACCAACATAAGTTATCAACATCGTTGATAAAAAAGTATCTCAAAGTTACTATTTGACAATCAGTTATTTGTGTTAATTATTAACATTGTGTGGAAAAATACCCCCCTCGCAGTCCCTGTTTTCGCCCTACTTTCGCTACCGAATCGCTGCCCATTGTGGTGTGCGTTTATACTCCGCTTTCCCGGTTAAATTTCTGCTATAATACTTCATTCTGTCCTGATTATTAATCGGAAAGAGCAGTGTCTGTTGTCGTTAAGTCCGCAACGAACACCACAATTTTCAGTTATGAGTCCTGGTTAGGATGCCTATATATTAATGACGGTATTTTTGGCCAACACCCGAACAAATCAAACTAAACAATGGACTATTCTACCAACACACCTATTGAGCCAATGCTGGCCGAAAATCCTGACCGCTTTGTCCTCTTCCCCATCAAGTACACCACCATTTGGGAATGGTACAAAAAGTCAGTCGCATCATTTTGGACGGCAGAAGAAGTGGATCTCACCCAAGACATGAACGATTGGGAAAATAAGCTCACCGACAATGATCGGAAGTTTATCAAGCATGTGTTGGCCTTCTTTGCCGCCAGCGACGGCATTGTGAATGAGAACCTGGTACTCAATTTTATGCGCGAAGTACAAATACCAGAGGCGCGCTGTTTTTATGGCTTTCAGGTGGCCATCGAGAATATTCACGCCGAAATGTATTCGTTGCTCATTGACACCTACATCAAAGACCCGAAGGAAAAAGACTTTTTATTCAACGCCCTTCAAAACTTGGAATGTGTGTCAAAAAAAGGCAATTGGGCCCTTCGATGGATTGACAACGCCCCGTCTTTTGCACACCGGCTTATTGCTTTTGCAGCGGTCGAAGGCATCTTCTTCAGCGGTTCGTTCTGCTCCATTTATTGGCTTAAGAAACGCGGCCTGATGCCAGGTCTTACTTTCTCCAACGAACTTATCAGCCGGGACGAGGGAATGCACTGCGACTTCGCTTGCTTGCTCTATTCCATGTTGGAATATAAACTGGAACCTCAAGCTGTTAAAGACATCATCACGGAGGCCGTGGAGTATGAAAAAGAATTTGTGACCGACGCTTTGCCCGTAAGCCTCATTGGTATGAACGCAGAACTCATGGGCCAGTATATTGAATTTGTGGCCGACCGATTGCTCTTATCCCTGGGATGTGAAAAAGCATACGGCACCGCCAACCCATTCTCTTGGATGGACATGATCTCCATACAAGGCAAAACAAATTTCTTCGAAAAACGGGTGGGTGATTACGCCAAAGCTGGTGTAATGACCAAACGCGAGGAACAAGTGTTCAGTACAGAAGCGGATTTCTAATCCATACCGCCCGAATGCTTCGAAATTCCGCTCAAACAGTTACCTTTTTTTTAGCACATAATATTATTTAAAATGGGAAAATTTGTCATCACTCAGCGCAAAGACGGTGAGTTCCAATTCAGTTTGAAGGCCTCCAACGGCCAGGTTATTCTCTCCAGTGAAGGTTATGCTTCCAAGGCATCCTGCAACAATGGTATTGAGTCTGTGCGTACCAATGCTGCAGATGATGCCCGTTTTGAAAGCAAAGAATCAACCAACGGAAAATTCTATTTCAACTTGAAAGCTGGTAACAGCCAAGTGATCGGCAGTAGCCAGATGTACGAAAGCGAAGCTTCCCGCGACAATGGCATCGAGTCTGTGAAAAACAATGCCCCAGATGCCTCGGTAGAAGACGAGACCGTGGCATAGACGGACTTGTTTGACACGCGTTGGCGTTCCTAGACTGTCCCAAGACCCTCAGAAAAGGTAACCTGCCGGTTTATGGAGCCGGTAGGTTACCGTGCCCTTCTTTTGCCTTTTTTGCACATGGTGGCAATGGTTTACAGGATGATTTTGCAGGTCGCAATATACCGGACACACCCATCAGTGCACATCGTCACCTTTTACCCTGAAAAACATTAAATTAAAAATATTTTCAATATATATGATGCAAGTAATCAAACGGTCCGGACGTAGAGAAGTAGTCTCGTTCGACAAAATAACAGCACGTTTACGTAAACTGACGTACAACCTCGATACCAATTACGTCAACCTCATCGAAGTCTCGAAAAAAGTGATCATGGGTCTTTACGACAACGTGACCACGGTCGAGCTCGACAATCTTGCGGCCGAAACGGCCGCTACCATGGCTACTATTCACCCGGATTACGCCCTGCTGGCCGCACGGATTGCGGTGAGCAATTTGCACAAGGAAACAGAAAAGTCATTTGCCAAGGTTATCCATGAGTTGTACAAATATGTGGACCCCAAAACGGGGGATCGCGCCAATTTGATCAGCGACGATATCCACCGCATTGTACAGCTGCACAAGGATCGCTTGGATTCGGCCATCATCTTTGACCGGGATTTCGAGTTTGACTACTTTGGCTTCAAGACCTTGGAGCGCAGTTATCTGCTTCGGACAAACGGCAAGGTGGCCGAGCGTCCGCAGCACCTTTTCATGCGCGTTGCAGTGGGTATTCACGGAGAAGACATTGATGCCGCCATTGAGACGTACAATTTGATGAGTGAGCGTTGGTTTATTCATGCAACGCCCACGCTGTTTAACGCGGGTACGCCCAAGCCACAATTGTCTTCCTGTTTCCTCTTGACCATGACGGATGACAGCATTGCGGGTATTTTCGAGACGCTTTCGCGTTGTGCCCTGATCAGCCAAAGCGCAGGAGGCATTGGCCTCAGCATCCACAATATTCGCGCCACGGGCTCCTATATCAAGGGGACCGGCGGCACGAGCAATGGCATCATACCCATGTTGCGCGTGTTCAACGACGCGGCCCGGTACGTTGATCAGGGCGGTGGCAAGCGTAAGGGCGCTTTTGCCGTGTACCTTGAGCCGTGGCATGCCGACATATTTGAGTTCCTGGAACTGAAGAAAAACCACGGTAAAGAGGAAATGCGCGCCCGCGACCTTTTCTACGCGCTGTGGATATGTGATTTGTTCATGGAGCGCGTTAAAGCAGACGCGGATTGGTCGCTGTTTGATCCGAACGAAGCACAGGGTTTGTTTGACGTGTACGGAGAAAAGTTTGATGCGCTCTATACCCAGTACGAATCTGAAGGACGTGCCCGAAAAGTGATAAAAGCCCGTGATTTGTGGACGGCGGTACTGGAGAGTCAAACGGAAAGTGGTACGCCGTACATCCTGTACAAAGATGCCGCCAATAAAAAGAGCAACCAGCAAAATCTGGGAACCATTCGATCTTCCAACCTTTGTACTGAAATTATTGAGTACACCTCTAAGGATGAAGTGGCCGTGTGCAACCTAGCATCTATTGCGCTGCCAAAATTCGTCATTGACGGAAAGTTTGATTTTGAAAGATTGGCAGAAATTACCCGTGTTGCTACCCGCAACCTGAATAAGGTCATTGACGTCAATTACTACCCGATTCCGGAAGCGCGGTATTCCAACATGCGCCACCGCCCAATCGGGCTTGGGGTACAAGGGTTGGCCGATGCGTTTATTTTGCTCGGTCTGCCC
>CAIZLM010000304.1 GCA_903933805.1 uncultured Bacteroidota bacterium
AAAATTAACCGCCACAGACGACCCGGCACAGGCGCTTTGATTGGCAACAGGAAATACAATGGGCGCCGGATTGACCGTGATGCTGAAATTTTGTGTTGCACCAATACAGCCTGCCAGCAATGGCGTAACAGTCAGGTTGGCAAGGGTGGGCGCAACCACATTCGAGGTAATAAAATTGATGTTCCCGGTACCAAAAGCAGCAAGCCCAATGGCGGTTTCTGAATTGGTCCAGGCATACGTAGCGCCGTTGGCGCCGCTGAATTGAATGGACACCGGCTGGCCGGCACAAATGGTTTTGTTGGTCGGGGCCAAAACCGTGGGAATCTCTTTCACAATAATGAAAAATGACATCAACTGGCCTGCACAACCATTCAAGGTTGGTATGACTTCCAAATATGCACTGGCTGGAAGTAAACTGGTCACAAAACTGATGTTCCCCGTACCGCTTGCCCCCAGTCCAATAGCGGTATTGTTGTTTACCCAATTGATGGCGGCTGAAGGAGTACCGACAAAATCTATGGTAAGCGTACTACCCGCGCAAGTTGACAAATCCGGGATTTGTGTAACAAAGGGCCGCTCGACGACTGTTAAGGTTACCAGAAGCCTCGTCGGACTCGTACAATTTGATGATATTTCCCGTGCTTCAGCGTAGAAACTGTACACACCGGGCGAAAAATTGCCGGGCGGCGTAAAACTTATCGTGCCCATTTGAAGCAAGGTGCCACCCGTGGGTGCTGAATACCAGTCCACCGTATTACCGGGATCTGCGGTTACGGTTAGTTCGGGCGTGGCGCCTTGTTCACAAACGACCGGATCATTGGGCGTCACCGGCGGGTTAACGGGTGTGCAATTGCAATTGGGAGCATTCACACCCTGTTGCACTTGACATCCAGTGGCCGTATTAAGGCTTGTGATCGTCACATTTGTTCCGGCAGCAATGCCACTGACTGCGTAATTGCCGGCGCTTCCGATCACCGTTCCAGCCGTTGCAGTCACGGTAGTACCATTGGTATTCACCGACACGGTGTAGGTTGTCAGATCAGCCGAACAGATCACCGATGCCACAGCAAGGGTCGGGAGAGGATGGACGACAATATCAAAATTCAGGGCTGTACCCGTACAACCATCCAAGTTGGGCGTTACGCTGATGGTAGCGGAAGTTTCGGCGCCGACGGCTGAAGCGGTGAATCCAACATCCCCGTTGCCACTGGATCCCAGTCCGATGGCCGTATTGGTATTGGTCCAGGAGAAACTGGCGCCGGAAGTGCCAGAAAAGGCCACTGCCACCGGATTGCCGGCGCAAGCATCCAAATTTACGGGTTGGTTGACCATGGGCGAACCGATGACGGAGAGGTCAAAATTTTGACTCAATCCGGTACATCCGTTGGCGGTTGGTACCACGGTGATGGTGCCAACGCCGACACTGCTAGCCGTGAAACTGATGCCGCCGGTACCACTGGAGGCCAGACCAATCGCTGTGTTGGTATTCGTCCAGGAATAAACCGGGTTGTTGGTGCCGGAGAAAACAACCGTCACGGGCGTGCCGGAGCACACTGTTTGGTTGGCTGGATCAACCACCGTAGGCGCCGGATTAACGGTGATCGTAAAATTTACGGGCGTTCCTGAACAGGTCCCAATCGTTGGCATCACGGTGATGGTGGCTATTTGTTGGCTGCTCACCCCTGCGGCAATGAAAGAAAGGTCTCCGTTGCCGCTGGCGCTGAGACCGATGTTGGTATTGGAATTCATCCAGTTAAAGGACGCACCGCTGCTTCCCGTGAATATTACGCCTATGGGGGTTCCGGCACAGGCAACCACATTGCTCGGGACATTCATGGTGGGCGCAGGCGTCACCGTAAGGGTAAAATTTTGTGGGGTCCCGGTACAACCGTTTTCTGTTGGCGTTACCACCAAGTTCCCCGTTGTGGCCATTGCAACCGTAGCCGCTGTAAAATTAATGTTGCCGCTACCAGAAGTAGCCAGGCCAATCGCTGTGTTGGAATTTGTCCAATTGTAGTCAGCGTTGCCATTGCCCGAAAAAACGACCTCTACCTCCGTGCCGGAACATACAGTTTGGTTGATTGGGTCTGTCACGGTGGGCAAAGGATTCACCGTGACGGTGAACGACATGGGACTGCCGGGACAACCGCCAACAACCGGTGTAACAGCAATATTGGCCACCTCTTGGTCCGATACAATCGCTGCATTGAATATAATATTACCGGTTCCACTGGCTGCCAGTCCAACGGTGGGATTGTCGTTGGTCCAGGAAAACAACGATCCAAACGTACCGGAAAACACAGAAGTTACTGGAGTGCCGGCACAAACCGTGATATTGGTGGGCTGGTTAACTGTTGGCAATGGATTCACCGTGATGGTAAAATTCTGACTTGGTCCGGTACATCCATTGGCCGAGGGCGTGACAATGATGTTTCCTGACGTGACATTGGTAAGATTGGTGGCTGTAAAAGAGAGGTCGCCACTGCCGCTGGCGCCGAGTCCAATAGCGGTGTTGGTATTGGTCCAGTTAAAATTTGGGTTACCTGTGCCCGAAAAAACCCACTCAAAAGCGCTGCCGGCACATACTGCTTGGTTGGGAGGATCCACAACCGTTGGCAAAGGATTCACCGTTACATTGAAGGTAACCGGAGGGCCCTGACAGCCGTTTCGGATCGGGATAACGGTGATGGCTGCGACTTCCTGATTGGCCACACCGGCGGCATTGAAACTGATGTTCCCCATACCACTGGCGCCCAATCCGATGGCCGTATTGTCGTTCGACCAACCAAAAGTCGCGCCGGTACTACCCGAGAGGATCACACTCACGGGAGCTCCAGCGCACACCGTAACATCCGTGGGTTGGTTGGCGCTGGGCAGTGGGTTCACCGTGACCGTAAAGGTTTGGTTCGGACCGACACAACCATTTTCTGAAGGCGTTACGGTGATGGTACCCGTGATGGGCGCCGTTACGGTGGCAGCAGTAAACCCAATATTTCCGGCACCTGAAGCACCCAGTCCGATGGCAGTATTGGTATTCGTCCAGTTGAATTCAGGACTACCCGTTCCGGTGAAGACCACGTCCACCTGATCACCGGAGCATACGGTTTGATTGGCCGGGTCGTCCATAGAGGATCCCGGTGTAACCACGACGTCAACCGAACTGCTTTGCGTACAGGCATTGTCATCAGTGGTCGTAAAAGAATAGGTATTGGTGCCCACAGGAGCATTGTTGACGTTGGTATTGAGGGCATTGGGCGAAACAACCGTCCCTGGGCCCGACCATACCGTGGCGGTCACGGCAGCAGGATCGGTGAGTGTCGCGCTCAGCGCAAATGGTAAGCCGGCGCAAACCGGATTGGGGGTTGCTGTAACATTGGAAGCAGAGCCGTCCCAGCAAGTTATGGTGATGTTGGAGAACGTAACGGACTCATTGGCTGCCCACGTTTGGGTTTGAACAATGATACCGGCTGTGCTCGCGCTACCGGTACAAATCGGGCCATACGTAAGGGTACCCGATTGATTCAAACTCCCCGGAACACCCACCAATTGTGTGTTTACCGTTACCCCGTCAATTTGAAATTGCACGTATAAAAAATCCCAACATTGGGCGCATCCGCCACCACTGGGGTCCGTCGGGTCGCCCTCACAGGGAGGGATGCCAAACGGGCATTCATCACTGGACTCCATGTTTCCCGCTCCAACAAAGGGCAAAGAGAAATTATAATTGATGGAAAAAGAAATGGAGGTACAGTTGGCGATGTTTGCAGGGCCATAGGTATTGGTGGTAACATCATCCGTGTTGGCGTATGTTGCGCCCGGATCGCTGAAAATAATCGTTTGAGCGAGGACAGGTTGGAGCCTGGAAAAAAGCCCGAAAGCCAACAAACAGCAGAATTTGGAAAGGCGCATCAGCAAGATATTTTCCGATTTTGAAATGAACGAGAGCAGTACGAGGTTTGGCGTTTTGCCGGCAAAGATAATTCGTAATGTTGAGGGAAAATACGCTATTCTAGGCTGCACTAGACCACCCGAATACCACACAAAAGAGGCCCGGGCAAATACCCGGGCCTCTCCGTATGAATCACCCCACAGGACGACGGACAAACGATTCGATGTTCGGCGCTGTTGGATCGGTTACAACAACCGGGATCATTCCTGTTGTGCTACAGATCAAATTTAATGCCCTGGGCCAATGGTACCGTCTCGGAATAGTTGATGGTATTGGTTTGTCGACGCATGTACGCTTTCCAGGCGTCAGAGCCAGATTCTCGGCCACCACCGGTTTCTTTTTCACCACCGAATGCACCACCGATTTCAGCACCTGAGGTGCCGATGTTGACGTTGGCAATACCGCAATCGGAGCCTGCCACGGAAAGAAAGCGCTCCGCTTCGCGCAGATTATTGGTCATGATGGCCGAAGAAAGACCTTGTGGAACCGCATTTTGCAGGGCAATGGCTTCGTCGAGGGTGGAATATTTAATGAGGTACAGGATGGGTGCAAATGTTTCGTGCTGCACGATGTCCCAATGGTTTTCCACGGCTGCGATACACGGTTTCACGTAACAACCGCTTTCATATCCGGCCCCCGTCAGCACACCGCCTTCCACGAGGAACGTACCACCTGCCTTTTTCACTTCGCTGATGGAATGGAGGTAGTTTTCCACCGCCTGTTTGTCGATCAATGGTCCGACGTGGTTGTTGGGATCAAGTGGATCACCGATGCGGAGCTGGGGGTATGCCTTGGCAAGGGTCGCTTTTACCTGTTCGAAAATGCTCTCGTGGATGATGAGGCGACGGGTAGAGGTGCAACGTTGACCTGCCGTACCTACAGCCCCAAAGACAGCCCCGGTGAGGACAATTTTCATGTCGGCAGAAGGCGTGATAATGATGGCGTTGTTGCCACCCAATTCCAGGATACTGCGACCAAAACGGGCAGCGACGGTCTGACCAACGATGCGCCCCATTCTGGTGCTACCGGTAGCAGAAACGAGGGCAACCCGGTGATCTTTGGTCATAAATTCACCCACCCTATAGTCGCCGTTGATGATGCAACTGATGCCCTCCGGCAAATCGTTGGCCTTCAATACCTTTTGAAAAAGATGCTGACATGCAATAGAGCAGAGCGGCGTTTTTTCGGAAGCTTTCCAAACACAAACATCGCCACATACCCAAGCCAGACAAGCATTCCAAGACCACACAGCTACCGGAAAATTAAAGGCCGAGATAATACCCACGACCCCCAGCGGATGCCATTGTTCGTACATACGGTGGTGGGGGCGCTCGCTGTGAATGGTCAGCCCATAAAGCTGCCGGGAGAGCCCCACGGCAAAATCACAGATATCAATCATTTCCTGTACCTCGCCAAAGCCTTCCTGCAAACTTTTTCCCATTTCATAAGAAACAAGCCGACCAAGGGGATCTTTGTACTGGCGCAAAACATCGCCGTACTGACGGACAATTTCGCCGCGTTTGGGTGCTGGCATTTCACGCCATACTTTGAACGCCGATTCCGCAGACTGGATAACTTGGTCGTATTGCTCCCGTGTGGTAACACTCACGGAACCAATGGAAGCACCATCAACAGGGGAAAAAGATTCAAGGTAACGGCGGCTGCCGGTAATGTCGTTGATTCCGGTCCAGGCACCTTGGTTACGGGTTTTTAGACCGAGCTTTTTTAAAAATTCTTTTGGCTGCATTTGATTGTTGACTGTTAAACATTGAATTTAGCGCCTTTTTGGGCAAGACAGCGTGCCACCTACCCGGTGACGAAATATCGGATCAACCAGACACGACTGTTGTCGGTACAAATTATCCCTCGGCAAAGGTATAGAAAGGCAGCGTAAACCTTGAAGCCGTAATATCAAGTTTTACAAACGTTAGACCTCTCCGAGGTCAGGTGGGGGAATGGTAGTTTTTCTACAACTGTTGGGCCTCTCCGAGACCTTCCATTGAATTCAAAAGATTTAGATTGACACCGTTTTCTGAACACGCTAAAATATGGGCCTTCTGGAGCCCGTTTAACCCGATACACAACCAAAAAAAAATTCCTACCACCGCTTACTTGCTTGAAACGACAGAAAACCCTGAATCATTGTAAATTTGCGCATGCTTTCAATCGAACAATTGTACGCCATTTACCGCAAGCATCCCGTTGTCAGCACCGACAGCCGGAATATTCCTCAAAACTGCCTCTTTTTTGCCCTAAAAGGCGAACATTTCGACGGCAATACATTCGCAGCACAAGCCCTGAACCATGGCGCTGCCTATGCTGTCATCGACAACCCAACATACCAGACGGACGACCGATTACTGCTCGTTCCGAATGTCTTAGAAGCATTGCAACAATTGGCCAACCACTACCGACGACAGTTTGACATTCCCGTCATTGCCATCGGCGGATCAAATGGAAAAACAACCACCAAGGAACTGGTCTCTGCCGTTTTATGCAGCCACTACCCCTGCCATTTCACCAAGGGCAACCACAACAACCACATCGGAGTACCACTGACGATACTCTCCATGCCCCCCGAAACAGAGGTCGCTGTGATTGAAATGGGCACCAACCAGCCGGGTGATATCGCGGAACTTTGCCGTATTGCGCTGCCAACCCACGGGTTGCTCACCAACATTGGCAAAGAGCACCTCGAAGGTTTTGGAAATTTGGCCGGGGTAAAAAAAGCCGAGGGAGAGTTATTCGATTTTTTACGAGACCACCACGGCTGTGTGTTCGTCAACCGCTCTGAAAAATACCTGAAAAGCATGGCAGCAAGCAACCGTATGAAAGTCGGTTATCTGTGCTCAGATACCCTGATTCCCGAAAATGGACTCATCGAGGTGAAACCATTGGCCTCTACCCCTTTCGTCCGTGTGGCATTCCTCTCCGACGATGGTCCAGTGGTAGAAGTTCAAACAAAACTTTTTGGAAAGCACAACTTTCACAACGTCATGACGGCCATTGCGCTCGGCGTTTACTTCAAAGTGCCCGCCGAAAAAATAAAATCAGCCATCGAACACTACACCCCCTCCAACAACCGATCTCAACTGATTATTAAAGGCTCCACCACCATCCTGCTCGACGCTTACAATGCCAACCCTTCCAGTATGAAGCCCGCCATCGAAGCACTTCGCGATATCCCCGCCACACGCCGGGTGGCCATCCTTGGCGATATGCTGGAACTCGGAGAAGACAGTCAAAAGGAACACGAAAGCATCCTCCGGTTCGCCGCACGTCAGAAAATTGACCAAATCGTGCTGGTGGGAACGCTGTTTGGAAAAACCAATTTCGCCAAATTTGGTGCACACCATTTCCCAGACAATATCTCCACGAAAGCATGGTTTGCAACCCAAAATTTCGAGAATACCTTGATGCTGATCAAAGGGTCAAGGGGTATTAAGCTGGAAATGCTGCTGGTCGATTAAACGTGGGGGTCGTGGTGCGTCTTTATCTACGTAAAAAAGGTGCAGAATCAACAATTTTTGTAAAAATGAGCGCTGTATCCTCATAAAGTCGTTTGATTTCAGCATCTTGGAATCATAAAACCAGTATCCCTGCCCGAGGCTGCTGCCATTCTTTACCCTTTAAAATTAGTCACTGGTTGAGTGGCACGCTGATGGCATCTTCCAGTTTAATGCGCTCCATTTCATCGGGCGTTTTTCCCTTTGCATCAAAGTTGGCGCGGGTGGCGATGGAAGGGATCTTGATGTACTTGCCATCGTGTAGTGCTTGTGCGAGACTGTACTCAAACACGATGTTTTTGAACCTTGCACCTTTTTCATCGAGTATGGGCGTGGCGGTCAGTTCGATGCCCAGCACCGGGCGCAATTCCGCAATGGCTTGCTTGCTTTTGTCGGCATGGTAGCGGTGCGCCTCGTCCATAAGGATAACGAGATCATCCAGTTTGATCAGGTATTCCCAATACGACTGCCCCAAATACTCCGAAATGCGTTTTATGCGCGGCAGCTTGTTTTTGTTTTCCTTGCTGCGCTCTTCGGCGGTGTCTTTGTTGAACTTGCTGATATTGAATACATTGATGCGCATTTCCTGTCCGCTGAACAAGCCGGTGGACTGCGCATAATTGTCGCCGGTAATGATGACGGGTGGATTGGCGACAATCTCCTCAAACCCCCGGAAGACGTATTTTGAAAAGGCCGGATTGCCAAAATCCTCAATGAGTTTTTCGTAGATCGTCAGGTTGGGCGCCAGCACGAAGAAATTGCGGCTGCGCCCTGTCAGGTACAAATAAGCCATAATAGCGCCCATGAGCCGAGTTTTGCCGACACCAGTGGCGATGGAAAAGGCCACCGAGATAAAATCCCGTTCAAAATCGATGTAGGTCGGATAGTGTGTCCGGACTTTTTCTAATGCTTCTTGTAATACGGCTGGGTCGTTTATTTCCGCCAATTCCAACAAATCCACCAAATGCGCCACAATGTCGAGCGAATCCTTCAGTGGTTGTCGTAAGGAAAGGCGTGATTTGATGTTTTTGAGCGTTTCTTGATTATCCATGATGCGGTTACCCTGCTGAGGGTGTCTTTGGTATTTCTTTAGGTTTGGGATATTGTCAGAACAAGGTCGGCTGGTCGCCTACTGGCTTCTTTCCCTTTTTAATGCGGGGCATACTTTCTGGCGCCTCGAAATCCTCTCCTGAATATTCATTGTCGTCATTTCCCCCAATCACATTCTCCACATTCAGCGAATAATCATCCTTGCCGAACTCGTACTTCCGCATAAAAGCATTGGGGATTTTTTTCAGCGTGATGTTAGGGAACGCCCGCTCGCAACCGTCGCCGTAAGCCGGACAGCACAGCAGCAGCGATTCCTCTGCGGTCATTTGTTCGTGCAGTTGGGCCAGCCATTCTGCTGTGACGAATATTTTGGTAACTAGCAGGTAGTCATGCTCCGACGAGCGGCTTTGTTTCCAGAATACCACCGGGTCGGGCAAGTAGGTGAAGCCTTCAATTTTGGCGACAGCCTCGGCGACCATGTCGTCCGTGAAGTCCGGATTGAAGCGCAGCATGGCGTGTTCGTCTTCCTTCAGCAGGCTGGGCGCCAGGCGGTAGGTTTTAAAACCGCCGCCGCCTTTCCAGTCCAGGGCTTTGGAGATGCCGCCCTGGTCTTCGCCCGATACGACTTTGC
>CAIZLM010000305.1 GCA_903933805.1 uncultured Bacteroidota bacterium
GCGTTTCCGCCTCGACATATTCGCGAGGGGCGTTACCGCCTCGCTATTATATGACGCCCCTACAGGGCTACGATGATGCGATATGTTTGTGAGGGGCGTTTCCGCCTCGCTATATTCGCGAGGGGCGTTACCGCCTCGCTATTATATGACGCCCCTACAGGGCTACGATGATGCGATATGTTTGCGAGGGGCGTTTCCGCCTCGACATATTCGCGAGGGGCGTTACCGCCTCGCTATTATATGACGCCCCTACAGGGCTACGATGATGCGATATGTTTGCAAGGGGCGTTTCCGCTTGGCTTCAAATTACTCATTGCGGAGGTTTGAGTATGCTATCAATGATTTTTCGACTTTTGAAATGATCGCTTTGAAATAAAATTAGTAACTGGTTAGCGTGGTCGCGTCTGAGACAAAAAAGTGGCCATTTTTTGTCAGAAGAAGCGGATTTTTGTAGGCCTTAGCAGCGGCTTCGGTCAAAAAAATCTGCGAAGTAGGACGGAAAATGGGCCTTTTGGGACCAGATAGCGTGTCACATAACCAGTTACTAAAATTAGATCATTTTCAACCAAATTTGAAACCGAATTTACGCCCCCAATACAGCGGTTCAAAGTATCCAACATCGACACCCGAAACGCATCATCCTTGGCAATCAACCGATACAGGTCAAGTTCGTTTTTTCGATTGCTTACCATCACTTCCTCAAAGATTTGATTAAAAGCAATAGCAGCATTTTGGGCGTCAGGATTGTCGGCGTACTTAGTCTTGAAGTCTGGGTGCGTCCGTATTTTATTTGCAATTCTAATCATAATCACCCGTTTTCCGCCTCGTCAGGTGTTCCTTATGGTCCTCCCACCCGCCGCGATTGGTATGATCGTGGCGAACACCAAGCAAGGCAGGAAATGGCCACTTTTTTGTCTCAGACGGGACCACGCTAACCAGTTACCCATAAAATTTCACTTTTTTCCCCCAGCTTGGTTGCTCTGTGCTATCCTGGGTATCAACGGCTCCGCTGTGAGAACGATTGTGGCTGTCTGGGAAGATCACCTAGAAGTGGCTCCGGCACCTCATTCGAGTGATCTAAAAGACCGCCTAACAAATTTACGATCTCTGCCATCTCGTTTTTCCAACAAACGTGTGGAGTTTATTACAAATCACTGTGCTATATTTAAGCGTCTGCCCTGGAAGAGAAGGGTTGGACAGAGGAAACTATGAAACAGTTTCTGAGTGTTCATATGCGAACTCCTTACTATTGTAAAGGTAAAGTGGCCATTGATGAGAAAAATTATATTTTCAAAATAATATAAAAAAGGTAGATTTGCAAAATTTATTTTTTAAAAAATTGTTTATTGTAATATAATATGAAATTAAAATGCGTTTTATCCAAATCAACTGTTTTCAATCCATGGTCAATAGTTAATAGTCGGAATTCTATTCTTAGCATACTGATATTGGCTTTAGTAGTTTTGTTTGGGGAAAATGTCTCCGCTCAACCTTGGGTGACTGCGTCTAAAAACTCACCCTATCATAATTTTTTTGAAATTCAACGCGAATTCAACGCATATTGGTCTGGAAAGAACATTGAAAAGGGGAAAGGCTTTAAAGCTTTCAAACGCTGGGAGTGGTATTGGGAATCTCGGATAAATGCGGATGGCACATTTCCGGATGCCGCTCTGGCCTTGAAAGGCTTGCAAGAATTCAATCAACGTAACAATATAGCAAACAGAAGTAGCATGGTCTCTAACTGGACTTCCATGGGGCCAACGACCTCAGCAGGGGGGTATTCCGGTCTTGGAAGAGTACAATCCATTGCTTTTGATCCAAACAATAGTAACACTATATGGGTGGGGGCTCCGGCAGGAGGTTTATGGAATACGACAGATGGTGGTGCCACCTGGACCACGAACTCAGATAATTTTACTGTTCTGGGAGTGTCCGGTATTATTGTCACGCCTTCCAACACGAATATCATGTACTTGGCTACAGGTGACGCCGATGCCGGAGATACGTACTCAGTAGGTGTTTTCAAATCAACAGACGGCGGAACTACGTGGAATACAACCGGGTTTTCATTTAATACCAGCTACAATATTGTTATTAAAAAGTTGATCATGGACCCCAACGATGAATCACACCTCATCGCAGCTACCAACGATGGCATCTACCGAACCACCGACGCAGGTGACAGCTGGACACAAGTAATATCGGGTGTTTTTTTTGATGTAGAAGCCCAACCAGGTTCCGGGTCCAACAACTTTTACGCCGCTACATATAATAATATTTACCAATCAACCGACAATGGCGCTACTTGGAATATCGTGCAAAACATTCCAAATGCCGGCAGAATTGCTCTGGCCGTTTCAAATGCTGACAGTACGGTGGTCGTAGCCATGTGCAGTGATGAGGCTACGGCTGGTTTTTTGGGTTTTTATCGATCCTCCAATAGCGGGGCATCTTATTTGCTCCAATCGAATACCCCAAACATACTCGGGTGGTCTTCCGATGGAAGCGATTCCGGAGGACAGGGTTGGTACGATTTGGATGTAGTGCTTGGCCCAACCAATGCCGACCTTGTCTATATCGGAGGGATCAATACGTGGAAATCTACGGATGGAGGCGTTAATTGGTCTATTAACAACTTTTGGAATACTAGTTACGGCAGTGTTCCAACCGTACATGCTGATAAACACATATTGGCTTGGCAAGATAATACCAACCTTTTTGAAGGCAATGACGGGGGTATATACAAAACCAGTAATGGAGGAACCAACTGGACGAATATTTCCAATGGTTTAATTATCAGTCAATTGTATCGAATTGGAGTGTCTCAAACAAC
>CAIZLM010000306.1 GCA_903933805.1 uncultured Bacteroidota bacterium
GTACACCCTAACCAAAAAATGGAAGGCAAGAAGACACTTTATACCGTTGAACTGGCGATGAATGTCAGTTTCTTGAACAAAAAGCGGATCACTGAACTATTGGACAGCAACATTGCTTCAAAGTTGGAATATTTTGTCCATCAGCAGCCACTTTTCGCCTGGTTTTGCGGTTGGAAGGGCCTCCTGGTAGCGCCACATGCGCGTCTCCCAAGCTTGTACCATTGGATTTTCAGCGTCTTTTTTTGCCTTTTGCTCGAAAGAAAAACCTGCGTTTGCTTCCAGTATCATGAACAAACGGTTTTCAATCCGATATATCTCCAGGCGCTCTATTCCGGCGTCTCGGATACTGTCGATAATTTCAGGCCATACATTCCGGTGATACTGTTCATATTCGGCAATTAGGGCAGGATCTGGTTTCAGATCAAGTGCAAAACAATGTCGCTTCATGTCGGAGTTATGGAATAATGCGTACTGATTAACGGCAAATTTAATCGTACAGGGACTTCATTCGGTACGATATTGTACTTTTGACGCGAAAAATAAATGGTTCAGCACTAATAACACTTGGGCGGCTCGTTCTTTGGCCCAATTAGTCATTATTACAATCAAAAAAAAGTAATTTTTATGCGTCAGCAAATAGTTGCCGGAAACTGGAAAATGAATACGACCCTCGAGGAAGGGATTGAACTCACCAAGGCTATGTTGGGGAAAATAGAAAGCCCCCGTGGTCTGGTGGTGGTGGCACCTCCCCTCACCCACCTGCATGGGATTGGAAAACTGCTACAGCCACACCCACAATTCCATTTGGCTGCTCAAAATTGTCACCAAGAACCCAAAGGCGCTTTCACGGGAGAAGTCTCTGCCTCGATGTTGGTTTCTGTGGGCGCTTCTTTTGTCATCATCGGACACTCCGAACGTCGGCAATATTTTATGGAAGATAATATAACCCTTTCAGCGAAGGTAAATGCCGCTTTGTCCCAAGGATTAAAGCCAATTTTTTGTTGCGGTGAGCCCTTGGATAATCGGGAAGCTGAAAACCAGGTAGAGTATGTCTGCGAACAAATTAAAGCCGGGCTTTTTCATCTCCCAGAAGAGGCCTTCAAACAGGTGGTGATTGCCTATGAACCTATCTGGGCAATCGGTACCGGTCGTACCGCCAGCAGTCAACAAGCGCAGGATATGCACCAGGCCTTACGGGAGTATATTTCAAAAAAGTACGGCGGCTCCATCGCAGATGACACCTCTATTCTATACGGTGGCTCCTGTAATGCCCAAAATGCTGCTGAAATATTTGCCCAGCCGGATGTTGACGGTGGTCTTATTGGCGGTGCATCCCTGAAATCCGATGATTTTGCGGCCATTATTTCCGCGCTAAAATAGTCGGGTTGTCGTCTTGATTGGTCCCCCGCAGCTCCTATGGGTGTAGCGGGGGACCAATTAAACAACTGGGACTACCGAATCACCGTTAGATCACCTTTGCGTTGGATCAGTCGTCCATCAACCAATTCCATTTCAATCAGCCAAACATACACCCCGGGGTTCACAAAGTCGCCATTGAATCGGCCATCCCAGGCGATACCGGCATCTCCAGGCAAGGCGTCGCGAACCTCGTGTACCAAGCTTCCCCATCGGTTAAAAATCCCCAAATACTTGATTCGCTGGATTGCAGGACCAAAATTGATGTCAAAACGACTGTTTTCCCCGGCGCCACCGATGGCATTCGGAATGTACACATCGAAAATTGGATCTACCGTCAGCAACATCTCATCGGTGGCGGTACAGCCATTTTCATCGATCACCGTCAGTATGTATTGAATGGTACGCAAGGGCGTCTCCGCAACAAGGTCAGTACACGTGAGGCAATTTAAAAAGGCCGTATCGCTCCATATCCATTGCGAAAGAGGAAGCCCAGACAATCCCACTGATAAGGGCACAGAAATACCCAGTTGGACTGAAATATCGGCAGGCAATGACACAGACAGCAATGGCGGTTGAAAAATTTGTACCAACGCAGTATCCTGACAGCCGTAAACATCTTGTGCCAATACCTCGTAGTTTCCGGCTACAAGATGCTCAAAATGAATGTTTTGTGTAAATGGCCCGTCGTTTAAAGCATATGTGAGGGATGCATCCTGACTATTGATCAAAATAGAACCATCCTCAAGGCCAAAACAACTGACGGAATCTTCCTTGATGGCAAACGAAAAAGAGGGAAATGACTCCACTATTACATCTGCTGTTTCCGTGCAATCATTGCCATCGGTGACCGTGACGGTGTAGTCTCCCGCAGGAACATCGTCAACAACTGGTGACATACTACTGGAAAAATTCCAAGAAAATTGCAGCGGATCAATACCCTGGAGAACATTCACCCGAAGAGCCCCAGTCGTTTCACCAAAACAGGCTGTCGAGGATTCCACTTCCAACTGAATTTGTGGTAATACATTTAATTGGATCAGGTGGGTTGAATCACAACCGTTCTGTGCCGTAAAATACCCCACATACAGCCCACCGGTACCCTGCTGTGTACCAAAAACATTGAGTGATTCACCGTAACAAATGGTGTTGCTTTGAGCAACATAAAACGTGTCTCGAGGCGCCACCCGCACCAACACCGTTGAATCACAGCCGGTCTCAGCACTGAGGTTGAAGGTTTTTTCTTCTCCCCCATGGAGGTCGAAACCAAGGTAAGACAACGTGGATCCCAAACAAACCGAGGTGTCAACCACGTGGTTAAAGGTGCCGATGGTTGTGCCAATCACCCTCAACAGCAACGTAGAATCACAACCGTGCACGGTTTGCATGTGAAAAACAACACTGCTGTCCGGGGGAATAACTTGGCCGTTCCATAATACCGTCCGTCCTCGGCAAATAATGGTATCAATGGCATAGTTAAAGGTATCATATACCGTTAAAAAAGCAGTATCTCGGTTGAGACAACCGTTGGAAAAACCTGCTTCCAATACCACTGGTGTCGAGCTGGACGCAGAAACCACCACATTGGAACACGTGCTACAACTCAGTGACGCTGCAGTAGTCCATTGGTAATAGTCAAAACCAGATGCCCCAAATGCCACAACTTCCCCTTTGCACAGACTTTGATCCAACCCAATGTTGACAACGGTCGTGCTGTCTATGGTGATAACGACTGAATCAGTTTGCACGACATGACAGACGTCTGTGACAGAGACCGCGTAGGTGCCGGGCGTTTGTACAAGCAAACTTGAAGCTGTGTTTCCCACATTCCAATGCCAATCAACCAAGTCGTTGCCGGATACATCCAATAATATGGTTGTATGATCACACAGCGCAGTATCCAACCCCAAACTGATAAGTGCAGGTTGGTAGGGATAATAAAGCAGCGTAATATTGTTGTTAAAGCCACATTCGCCAATAGCAGTTACTGGAAAGTCTTGATTCAGGCTAAAGGGGGTAGCCAGGGTATGATCATCATTTAAGACCAAAAAAATGGTATCATTGGCAATCCTGGGCAGTGGAAAAACAAGATTTTTACAAGCACCTAGGGGAATATCCTGTCCGATGGGCCACGTCTGTACCCAAACAGCAGCGGTGGTCTGAGGGTTTCCAATGTAAGCGGAAATAGGTGTGAGAGAAGGGAGAATATTGTCACCGTTGTTGCAGATTTCCAGCGTAATAGTCAAGGAATCGAGGTTACAGGAAACCGTTTGAAAGGCAATGGAACCGTCGGGGGTAGGAAACGACGGATTAAAGTACTGGTTTAAAAAGGTATTGAGCACGAGGCTATCGCCGACAATATTAGGATTTTGTTGGTATCGTGGCACACTTAAATCTTCGTTGATATTGGTATTGAAATATGCATGTTGGTTCCAGACTTTCCTAGACGCTATTCCCGGTGTACCGATTGCTTCATACGCCACAACCGTACCTGTATTGGTGGAGCCGTTCGTACCACATTGAATCACGATTTCAGTTTGACCGTCAGCATCGACATCTAGAATCAAGGGTGCTTCGATGTGGGTGGCGCTTAGGCAGTTGTCTTCCCAACTGACGGTGCCGGTGGCGCCTTCAATCACCCGCAGAAAATCCTGGTCTCTGTAAACGATGTCAGCAGATCCATCACCGCAAAAATCAAAAATACTGGAGCAGGTAATAGAGGAGGCGTCGTTGACAAAACGCGTCCACATGATGTTAAAATTGTTGTCGAGGGCATACAACCAAGGATAGCTCACAAAGCTCACTTCCAGCGCACCATCGCCATTCAAATCAGCCACGTTGACCCTTGAAGCGCCTTCCTGCCAATTGTTTAGCAGTTGAAATTGGCGCATAATGGTCGGGGTTTGGATATCCCAGCAAAAAATGGTGTTGAAGTTGTTGGTGCTATTTCTGCCCTGTACAATGGCATCTAGGTCGCCATCTCGGTCAAAATCTGCCACACTGGTGAAGCCATCGGTCATAGGAGCGTCGGCAGTTACTACGGGGATCACACTGCCTGTGACAAGATTAACCGAAAGTACCTGATTGCCAGCGACAATTTCGAGCCCATCGCAATCGGGGCAAAAGGAATCCGGCAAGGCATCAATGGCTACCGGGGAAGCGAAAGAAAGGCCGGTCAGCACCCGGGTGGGATTTTCGCCCGATGATACTGCGGGACCACCCTGGGCAAGCAATGCGCCCGTTTGTCCGTTGAATACTTGGTTTCCGATATTGACTTCCGGCCATCCATCGTGGTCGAAATCAGCAATATTGGGAACGGCATATCTATATCGTGGATGATAGCCGACTTGAACGGCACTGGTGTATTTAAGGGTTCCATCGTGTTCGTAACAATACAGCAGCCGATCAAATCCAACGATTACCACTTCGCCAAAACCATCGTGATCCAAATCGGCAATGGCTGGCGCTGTGCCGCCCGGCCAAACAGTTGGCGCTATGACGTGTACTTTTGTAGCGCCCGTTGCGCCATCAAGGATAAAAAGATCCGGTTCCTCTACCCTGGTGGTAACCACATCCGGGATACCATCAGCGTCCATATCACCCGCTACAACTGGAGAGTAGGTACCGGTTTCGGCTGTAGCAGACCACTGGATACCCAAGGTTATTTGGCCACACGGGGGCACGTAATAACAATCAGCATTGCAAGTAGTGTAGTAGAAATCGGCGCATTGGCCGGAGCAAGTGCAATCGGGATCGAAACAGTCGATGAGCCCATCGCCATCATCATCAAAGCCATTGGAACAGTTTTCAGACTGCGAAAAGGCGAAAAATGAAAAAAATATAAGCGTGCTGACGAACAAACTTCGCAGGACAATTGCTTTCAATTGCATGATCGGGCTTTTTTGTAGGTGACAGAAAACGGTCATTTCCATATTTTCTTTTTACCTGTAAACGCGATGATAACCCTATTTTAGTAAAGAAATCGAGGTGATGTTTGGCAATTGAGGATTAATAGAAACAAAGATAGTGTGTTTTGAGTTAACCCAACTTTATGTTGCGTCAACGACCCAACATAAATGTCGCGGGTAGCCAAAATCTCTTTTGCCAAGCTGTTTCTGAATGTGGGTCTCCCGGAAATTTGCGGGTGATCCAGTTGTTGGAGTTATATCCTTTCTTTTTCATCACCTGATCTACTTTTTGCTGGTGAGGTTCATACCAAGCATCCAGGGTTGTTGTGCCGAAATCGAAGTAAAATTTGTGTTTTTTAGGATTGGGTAAGTGGGCGCTTAAATAGGCAACAAAGGCGTCCGGTATTGCTTGGTTTTGACGAAATATGGTACCGGGCCAATGGGTTGACAAGCATGCGGCACCTCCAAATACCCCTGGATATTCACAAATAGCGTACATTGAAATCAGACCGCCCATACTTGATCCACCGATAAAGGTGTTTTTTTGTCCTTGTAGGGTTGAATAGGTATGATCAATGAATGGTTTGAGTTCATCCACCAAGAAGTGGAGGTAGGCATCCGATTCCGGTTGGGCTGTTGTGTCACCAAGGTCCCCACGAAGGGTGTCTTGTAGCGCAGGAGAAAGGGTGAAAAAAGGTTTCGCGGGAAAATATTCGGTACGACGACGTTTTGTATTCCAAATGCCGACGACGATACAATCGCGTATTGACTTGTTGTGCAAGAGGGAATCCAATGTTTCATCTACCCGCCATTCTTGGTGGCTGAAAGTGCCGCTTGGGTCAAATAGATTTTGACCATCTTGCAGGTAAAATACGGCATATTTATGGTCTGACGCGTAGTTTTCCGGGAGCCAAACGTCAATATTACGGGGCGACACATATTTGGATGAAAATTGCTCATGGTGCACCAACCGCCCTTTGGAAGGTGTTGCTACTTGAGCTTCGAGGCTGGAAAGTGCTGATAAAAGGAACAGCAACGTAGTTGTTTTTCGCATGTTGTGCGGTCACTTATTGGCGGAGAATCAGGAAGATTTGCAACGGGATTGGTGGCACGCGGTCTGTCCAAAAATGATTATTTTTTGTCTCAAAGGCGACCACCCACCCAATTATGAAGATTTTTTTGCAATTTTGACGAGTTCATTCAGTTTCCAGAGGGCATCAATGGGTGTCATGGTATCCAGATCCATACCGAGCAAGGTTTCTTTGATATTGAGGGTGTAATCGTCCACATCAAAAATATGCAGTTGGAGGGGGGCTGCAATATTTTTCACCTTGTTGCGCATTTGTTTTTGGGTTGCAGTTTTTTGGTGGGATGTGTGATTGGATGTTGAAGCATCTTCGCTTTCGACCCATTTCGATTCAAGCGTTTTAAGGATTTCGTTGGCCCTTTCTACGATGCTTTGGGGCATACCAGCCATTCGGGCAACGTGAATCCCAAATGAATGGTTGGAACCTCCTGCCACAAGTTTACGCAGAAAAACAACTTTTTGTCCCACTTCTTTGGTGCTCACGTGGAAATTGTGGACCCTTTCATGGCTTTCGGCCAGTTCATTGAGTTCGTGGTAATGCGTGGCGAACAGCGTCTTGGGTCTTGCACGCCCGTTGTCGTGAAGGTATTCCGTGAGGCTCCAGGCGATGCTGATACCGTCGTATGTGCTGGTACCGCGACCGATTTCATCCAGTAAAATGAGTGATCTATCGCTGATATTGTTCATAATCAAGGCTGTTTCATTCATTTCAACCATGAAGGTACTTTCCCCACCACTGATGTTGTCACTGGCGCCGACACGGGTAAATACTTTATCTACCAGCCCAATACGGGCGCTCCCTGCCGGTACAAAACTACCCATTTGGGCCATCAGGGTAATCAGGGCTGTCTGTCGCAACAGCGCCGATTTTCCGGCCATGTTTGGACCGGTGATCAGGATAATTTGAACAGATTCGCTGTCCAGATACACATCATTTGGCACGAAGAATTCTCCGGTGGGCAGCTGTGTTTCAATGACAGGATGTCTGCCATCTCTGATATCAATCAAGGTACTGTCGTCCAACAGGGGGCGTGTATAGAGATTTTTTTGGGCTACTTTTGCGAAAGAAAGCAGACAGTCAAGTCGCGCGATGAGTTGGGCGTTGAGTTGAATGGGTTGTATATATTGTGCGATTTCCTCCACCAATTCCCGGAAAAGTCTTTCTTCTAGCACTTGAATTTTCTCTTCAGCGCCCAATATTTTAGCTTCCAGTATTTTGAGTTCATCCGTAATAAACCTTTCACCATTGGCAATCGTTTGTTTTCGGGTCCATTCTGGGGGTACCTGATCTTTCCATTTGGATGTTACTTCGATGTAATAGCCAAATACATTGTTAAAAGCAACTTTGAGGCTGGTGATGCCAGTTCGTTCAATTTCACGGAGTTGTATTTCGAGCAATAAATCGCGGCTGTTGCGAACGATGTGCCGAAGCTCATCCAATGCTGGATTGCAGCCATCGGCCATGGCATTTCCTTTTCTGATATCGGCTGGTGGTTCTGTTGCGATGTCGCGTTCGATGCGGGCACGTAGGGTGAGGCAAGGATTGAGGCCCTCTGCCAGTCGTGCTATCACGGCAGATAATTGGCTGTTGGCGTTTGCCTCTTCTTGGAGGAGCTGTTTTAGTTGTTCGGTGGCGAGCAATGCCTTACGCAGTTGCATGGTTTCGCGGGGACTAATTTTCCCCACCGAGGTTTTGGCCATCAGCCGCTCCAAGTCGCCGATATGTCGGATTTGAGGTTCTACCGCTGCTGCGAAAGCGGGTGTTTCCACCATCAATTGAACGGTATCATGCCGGTCTTTAATTTGAACCAGGCTGGTCAAGGGCAGCAGTGTCCATTTTTTGAGCAGACGCCCCCCCATGGGGGAAACTGTTTTGTCCAGAATTTGAAGCAGAGAAACGCCATTTTCATGGGTGCTTGACACCAATTCTAAGTTTCGTATGGTAAACCGATCTAGCCAAACGAACTGTTCTGTTTGGAGTCGGCTGAGTGCGGTGATGTGGGACAGGCGGTTGTTTTCTGTGGCTGCCAGGTAGTATAAAGCTGCACCAGCAGCTGTTTGTGCCAGTTCCATTTCCTCTATTCCGAAGCCTTTTAGGCTGGCTGTTTGGAAATGCAGCAATAGTTTTTCACGGGCAAAATCACGAGTGAAAATCCAGTCTTCCAGCGTATTTAGGTAAAACTTATCCCCATAAATGGCCAAAAATTCCTTCAATCGACTTTTGGGCAATACCACTTCTGCCGGTTTAAAGCTTTGTAACAACTTGTCAATGGTACCACTATCGCCTTCCGACACAAAAAATTCACCGGTGGAAATATCGAGAAAAGAAAGTCCAAATTGGTCGTTTTTCCCATACGCCAGGGTTGCCAAAAAATTGTTGGCATTGTGGTCGAGCAAGGCGTCATCGGTAGTCACACCGGGTGTCACCACCTCTGTTACTGCTCTGCGCACCACTTTCCCAGGGGTAGGTTTTTCCATTTGCTCACAAATGGCCACCCGATAGCCTGCTCTGACCAATCGCGGCAGATAAACATCCAAGGAATGGTAAGGGAAGCCGGCAAGTTCAATGTCAGACCCGCCGTTGTTTCGGCTGGTAAGTGTAATGCCAAGGGCTTTGCTTGCCTTGACAGCATCTGCTCCGAAGGTCTCGTAAAAATCACCTACGCGAAAAAGCAACACCGCATCAGGGTACTTGGTTTTTACCTGAATATATTGTTGCATCAGTGGTGTAGCGGCACCCACTATCCCATCTTTGTTTGTTTTTGCCATGGATTTTTTTGAGCGAATGATCTTGGATACAAATATAAGGAATAGCAAGCAGTTACCGCTATCATCGTGTTGGCGATTCTGCAACAGACTTGGGTGGAACGTCTTCCAGTAATTTCCACAAAGCAATGACCTCCATCGCCTCCCGTACATCGTGCGCGCGAAGGATGGATGCGCCTTGTTGTAATGCAACGACATGCAACGCTGTTGTGCCGTTCAAGGCAGCAGATGGCGGTATGCCCAGTGGTTTACAGATCATTGATTTTCTTGAGACTCCAGCCAATACGGGCATTTGCAGTACGTTTTTGAACGTGTGTATGTTTCGTAACAGCGTAAAGTTGTGTTCCACCGTTTTACCAAACCCAAAACCGGGATCCAGTACAATGTCGTTGATACCAAGGGTTCGCAAAAATTTGATTTTTTGGATAAAAAAATCGAGTACTGTTTGCACCACATCTTGATAGACAGGGTTTTCCTGCATCATGTCAGGGGTGCCCTGCATGTGCATGAGGATGTAGGGTACGTTTGGGGGGAATGCACCAACGGTGGCAATATCTTCAACTGTAGCGGGATGAGCAAGCGCGGAGATATCGTTCCAAATAGCCGCTCCTGCATTCAGCGCAGCCCTGGCAACACGGATACTTTCGGTATCAACGGATAGAATGGTCGCAGGAAAGTACTTCAGAATAAGTTCAACAGTAGGTATCACCCTACGCAATTCTGTTGTTTCATCGACCACTGTCGCACCGGGTCTGGAAGAAGCGCCACCGATATCCAACATGGTCGCCCCCTCCAACAGCATTTTTTCAGCTTGTTCGAGTATAGCAGTTTCATTTACATATCTGCCACCATCAAAAAACGAGTCGGGTGTACAATTCAAAATACCCATCACAATGGGTGATGATAGATCAAGAAGCCGGCCTTTGCAGTTGATAGTCAATTGATTATTTGTCTTTTGTAAAAAGGTTAGGTAGCGCGCCGTGTGATCAAAAAAGGCCAATTATCCGTCATACTTCGGAGGTTTTTTTGACCGAAAAAAGGGTCGTTTTTAGCTTGCTGTGCTACACTGGTTTTCCCATGAGCCAGTCCACTTGAGGATCATCGGCGACGTAAAATATTTCAGTTCCCAGTATCTTAAATCCACAGCGTTCATAAAAGCGGACGGCGCTCGGATTTTTTTTCCAAACGCTGAGCCATATCCACTCGGCGTCATTTTTTTTTGCTTGGTCAATGGCGAAGTCGAGTGCCATTGCCCCCAATCCTTTATTTTGCCATGTTGGTTCAATGTACAATCTTTCGACCTGAACCGAGTGGGTGGTCATCAGCGATTCTGGGTGATTGTCGAAATTCAATTTTAAGTAGGCAACCAGTTGGCCGTCGTCCCAGCCCAGCCAAAAAGCTGAAAAGGGATGTTCCATTTCCATTTGAAATTGCTCCAAGGTAAACGCCTGCCGGCAATATTCCTCAAATGTGACTGGGTCATTGTCTGCTTCGTATGCTATGCGGAAAGTACGCTCCGCAAAGTTGCGCAGCAGTTCCAGATCCGCTGACGTAGCGCTGCGAATTTGCATATATTAATTTTTTATTTTATTCGTAATAAATTCATTATCATTTAATAATAAATTTATTTTTTGTTTTAGTCGCTACCATTCAAGTGTTCAAACTTGCATAACCCCAACATTAAATTTTTCGACTGGGGCATTGTTGGCGGCTTCAATACCCATACTGATCCATTGTCTGGTATCACGCGGATCAATTATGGCATCCACCCATAGACGTGCCGCGGCGTAATAGGGGGTTGTTTGGGCGAGGTAATTGGCTTTTGTTTTTTCCAGCAACAGCCGTTCTGCTTCAGGATCGGGGGCGAGCCCTTTGTCTTTAAGCGATTGTATCTGTATCTGTGTCAGCACTTTAGCCGCTTGTTCACCCCCCATCACGGCAATTTTAGCACTTGGCCAAGCGACAATTAGGCGGGGATCATACGCTTTGCCACACATGGCGTAATTCCCGGCACCGTAGGAGTTTCCGATTACGATGGTAAACTTGGGGACTGTTGAGTTGGCGACCGCATTGACCATCTTTGCTCCGTCTTTGATGATGCCGCCGTGTTCTGATCGCGTACCAACCATGAAACCGGTCACGTCGTGCATAAAAACCAATGGTATCTTTTTTTGGTTGCAATTGAGGATAAATCGCGTCGCTTTATCTGCTGAATCTGAGTAGATTACACCACCGAATTGAATTTCTCCCTTGGCGTTTTTTACCACCTGTCGGTTGTTGATCACAATACCTACGGCCCAACCATCAATTCGGGCATAGGCGGTAATGATGGTTTTCCCGTAGTGTTCCTTGTACTGTGTCAACTTTCCTTCATCCACGATACGGCGCAGCAATTCGACCGTGTGGTATGGTTTTGCACCATTTTCGGGGTAAATCTCAAAAATATCATTGCTGCCCGGCGCTATGGGTGGCTGAGGCGCGACACGGTTAAAACCTGCGGATTCAAATTTGCCATATTTATCAACCAGATCTTTGATGGTGTCGAGGCACGTTTTGTCGTCCGGCATCTTGTAATCGGTCACCCCGGAAATTTCCGTGTGGGTGGTTGCTCCTCCCAGTGTTTCCTTGTCGGCATCTTCTCCAATAGCCGCTTTAACGAGGTAGGGGCCTGCCAGAAAAACAGACCCAGTACGTTCGACAATCAATGCCTCGTCCGACATGATGGGTAGGTAAGCGCCACCGGCAACACAGGCCCCCATGATGGCTGCGATTTGAGGAATACCTGCGGAAGATAAGCGTGCATTGTTTCTAAAAATACGCCCAAAGTGTTCTTTGTCTGGAAATATTTCGTCTTGCATTGGCAAAAATACACCGGCAGAATCCACCAGGTAAATGATGGGCAACCTGTTTTCAAGGGCGATCTCCTGTGCGCGCAGATTTTTTTTCCCGGTAATAGGAAACCACGCACCAGCCTTTACCGTGGCGTCGTTGGCAACCACAATACACTGGCGGCCCCGAACGTAGCCGATGTACACCACCACACCACCAGCGGGGCACCCGCCGTGTTCTGGATACAATTCATAGCCTGCAAAAGCGCCGATTTCCAAGCGGGGTGTTTGAGCATCCAGCAGGTAATCTATGCGTTCTCGCGCCGTCATTTTGCCTTCCGCGTGCAGTTTTTCGATCCGTTTCACACCTCCGCCATCGTAAATTTTGTAGAGTCTGTGGGACATTTGCGCGACAGAAAGCAGCAGTGCGTCTGCATTTTTTTCGGCTTCCAAATTAATTTTCTTTTCGGGCATGAGTTGAGCTAAGGCTAGTAGGTCCAAATGTACTCCATCAAATCGAATATTTTGCGACAATGGGAAAGCGACGTCCTGAACCGAAAGCTTTGGTACTGATTCGTAGGACGGGGGGAGCCTGTTCTCTTTTAAATTCATTCTGGTTTACCATGCGCAATACCCGCGTTACCAATACAGGATCAAACCCCATGGAAACCAGGGCTTTGGGACCTTTTCTGCCCTCAATGTACTGAAACAACAATCGGTCTAGCTCGTCATAAGGCGGCAGACTGTCGGAGTCCTTTTGGTCGGGTCGGAGTTCAGCACTTGGTGGTTTTGAGATGGAGTTTTCCGGAATAACAACCTGCGAGGCATTGATGTGTCGGGCGAGTTCGAAAACCTCGGTTTTGTACACATCACCCAGTACGGCGATACCCCCGCACATATCACCATAGAGGGTACCATAACCTACTGCCATTTCGCTTTTGTTGGTGGTGTTCAGCAGGATATTGCCAAATTTGTTGCTCATTGCCATCAACAACACCCCCCGAACACGGGCTTGGATATTTTCTTCTGCAATATTGAAAGGTAATTCGTTAAAAAACGGGTGTAAGGCGGATTCAAAAGCTTCAAAAACAGGTTTTATCGGTAAAATATCGTATTGAATACCCAAATTTTCAGCCAACGCACGCGCATCCTCTACTGAATGGCCCGTGCTGTATTGGCTCGGCAAGAGCAATACCCGTACCTGTTCTTTTCCCAATGCTCGAACGGCCAAAACGGTTGTTACGGCAGAGTCAATACCACCTGACAAGCCGATAATGGCTTGTTTAAAGCCCAGTTTTTCGAAATAATCCCGAATACCCACGACCAACGCATCGTGAATCAGTGTAATTTTGTCTTTGTCTTGTTCTTGGTCTCTGCCACCTTCCAGAACGGAAGCCAAGTCGTACACCCGAATTTCTTCCTGAAAATAAGGCATTTCATCAAAAACAGAACCATCTGGAGACATGACTAGGCTACCACCGTCAAAAATAATGTCCGTTTGCGCCCCTACCCCATTGGTATAAAACAAGGGGATTCCGTACTGTTGAACATTGACCCTGACGGTATGGATCCGTTCTTTTGCGTGGGCGGAATCAAAAGGTGAAGCAGAAAGATTGAGGATAAAATCAGGACCTTCGCCCATCATTTCATCCAGGGGACAAACTGTGTAAAGGGGGTTTTCATTGCCCACATTCCAAATGTCTTCACAGATCGACAGCGCTATTTTTTTTCCTTTGAATGCGATGGTATGAAACGTCTTGGCAGGCTCAAAATACCGGTACTCATCAAAAATATCATAGGTAGGCAGCAGTGTTTTGTGTTGAATACCTTTGATTTCACCCGCGTAAAGAAAGAAAGCAGCATTGTATAAATCTTTGCCCGCGGCTGTCGGATTTCGCATGGGCGACCCCACCACAATTGCAATATCACGACTTGCGCTTTGAAGTGTTTCTACAGCCTCTAGGCATTGATCGATGAATTCATCCATTTCCAAAAAATCTCTCGGCGGGTAGCCACACACCGACAATTCACCGAAACAGATGATGTCGGCCCCTTGCTTCCAGGCATCTTCCACCGCGGAGAGCATTTTTTGAAGGTTACCTGCGATGTTTCCGATGTGGTAATTGAGTTGTGCAAGTGCTATTTTCATACCATTGTGTTTGTGTGACGGGGCAAAGAAACAGAATTGTCAGGCGGCAACATGGACAGCGATAAATTATATCCAAGGCTTGTTTGTCAAATCAGTCATAACTTCACCTTTTAGTAACTGGTTAGCGTGCCACGCAACCCTTTCGAACAAATGTATATTTAACATGAGACACGTACTACCCTTTTGTTTTTTCTTGTTGCCTGCGTTACTTTTTTCTCAAAAGATGTTCCAAACAGGAGAATGGTGTTCGAGCAACAAACAGGCTGGGGTGATATCACCCCAAGTATTGGACAACCGGAGTGATTCCATCGATCTGACCCATGGCGCCATCACCCTCGACTTAAGCAACGCTTCGACGAAGTCAATGGTCGGGAGTTGTCGGTGGTCTTTTACACCCAAGGTGGCTCAAATAGAAACATTGACGTTCGATTTACTCGGACTAACCGTTGATTCGGTCATCCTAAACAACGAATCCATCGAATTTAGCCATGTTGGGGAGCACTTAAACATAGTCTTTCCTACGCCACCTGCTGTTGGATCGGCCCACGTGGTTGTTGTATATTACCATGGGGAGCCACAAAAAGATGCTTCCGGTTGGGGTGGATTTTATTTTGACACCAATTACGCGTTCAACCTTGGCGTTGGTTTTGATGCCGATCCGCATGTTTTTGGCCGGGCTTGGTTTCCTTGTTTTGATAATTTTACAGAGCGAAGTACCTACACCTTTGACATCACCACCACCCAATGGCAACCGGCCTATTGCAATGGCTTGATGTTGACCGATGGAACAACATCCGATGGAAAACGCCACCGTGTGTGGCAAATGGACCAGTCTATTCCTTCTTATTTGGCATGTGTGGCCATTGGCCCTTATACTTCTTTCTCGCGTACGTACGCAGGAGAAAACAACCCCATACCAGTAGAAATTGCGGCAGCAGCAGCAGATACCGTAAAGGTCAGAAATACATTTCAACACCTTCAAAATGCCATTCAGGCATATGAATATTGGTATGGCCCTTACAAATGGTCCAAAATAGGCTATTCCCTGGTACCATTTGGTTCCGGCGCCATGGAGCATGCCACCAATATTGCCATTGGTCGGGCATTTATTGACGGGACACTCAATTACGAAACGCTTTGGGCCCACGAGCTCAGTCACCATTGGTGGGGCGATCTTGCGACGTGTTCAACAGCAGAAGACATGTGGCTGAACGAAGGTTGGGCCAGTTATTCGGAGCATCTATTCACGGAATGGGTCTATGGAAGACAAAATTTTCAAACGGCTGTTCGGAGTAATTTCCTGCAAGTGCTCCAGACCGCACACGTCACAGAAAGTGGGTACAGAGCCGTTTCTGGCGTGCCCCACAACTTGACGTATGGAACCCACGTGTACAACAAAGGAGCAGTGGTAGCGCACAATCTTCGCGGATATATGGGCGACTCATTGTTTCGAGTGGGCACAAGGGCGGCCTTGGAAAGCAACGCATTTGCCGATTGGAGCAGTGGGCGGTTTCGAGATGTACTGTCGAACGCAACGGGGTATGACCTGACCGCGTTTTTTGACAATTGGGTGTTTTCAGGCGGCTTCACGGATATGATGATTGATTCAACGTTGGTAACACAAACCGCTCAAGGTCAATACGATATTTCTGTTTTTGTCAAGCAAAAACTTCGTGGCGCCACTGCTTATTTTTCAGATATCCCCTTGGAATTCACCTTTGTTCGGGAAGACCATTCCCGTGTTTTTCGAATGGCAACCATGAGTGGAGAGGCAAACGTGGCGAATTTTACCCTTGATTTCATACCGAAATTCATCTTTTTGAACACCAACCTCCACCTAACATTGGCGAGAAGTGACGGGGAAAAGGTGCTCAAAACAACCGGTACAAGCAATTTTCAGGAGGCGAAAATGAATATTTCGGTCAGTAATTTGGGTACAGATTCTGTCTTTTTCAGGGTAGAGCACCATTTTGCACATCCAGATGATGTCGGCGCAAATCCAAATAATTACCACCTCACCAATCGTTTTTGGGAGGTTTACGGTGATTTTTCACCTGATTTTAGCGCTCAGGCGACTGTTTCTTATGATGGTCGTGGGCAGTTGGATCAACTGGATACAGAATTATTTGCTGCAACAGGGCCTTCGGAAGATAGCATCGTGTTGTTGTACCGCCCAGGCGCTGGGTTTCCGTGGCTTCCATGTGCTGATTACAGCAAATTAACCCTAAGCACCACCACCGATAAATTTGGCCAACTAAAAATTTTGAAACTGAAGGCTGGGCAATACACCATTGGAAAAGGGGTTGGCCTATCGTCAGATCATACAGCAGATGGTGCTCTGGGATTATGTCAGTTGTCGCCCAATCCGTGCGCAGAGCAGGTTCAACTGAATACCGACCAGCCATTTGATCACCTGCAGTTGGTGGGTCAGGATGGAAGCATTTTAGACGACCTTTACTTCGATAAAACTACTGAGCAGGAATATTCGATGAAACCTTACCCTATAGGGCATTATTGGATCGTATTGAGTGGCACGAAAGGCTTTGCAGTGATGCCACTCGTAAAATTATAGCCTGTCTTAAAAACTCCAAGATCCGAGGTGTTTCAGGAATAATTTTGTCAGGTTTTCGGCGTCTGAAATGGCTCGGTGGTGCTGGCCTGTAAAAAGTATATCCTCCATTTCAATCACTTTTTTTAGACCTGGACTGCGGCTCATGCGCTTCATCAATCGGTAATGTTCTTTTAAATTGACGTGATGCTCCGTCCAATCAACCTCCAATCGGTGCATTCGACAGTCGCTGGCAAACATTTTTCGATCGAAACCACCCCATGAGCACAATAGATAGTCTTCTTCCTGTATGCGCCCCCAATCCCAAAATTCCTCGATGACCTCGGGGAATTTTTTCGCCCTATTTACATCAAGTTGTTCTATACCAGTAAGTTGTCGGCAAAACGGTGAAAGCGTTGGGTGTGCTTGGGGCTTTACAAAGCGGTTAAACTTACCCCTTATTTCACCAAAATGGTTGATTTTATAAGCGCCTATTTCAATGGTTTCTTGTACATAATCCGGCGGCGGATTTTCCCAACAAGTAGCTTCGAGGTCGTAAACGATATAATTCATGTTAGCGCAATCCTACTCTTTTCGGTAACTGTTTAGCGTGGTACAGCGCGCCACCTAACCAGTTACTCTTTTCAAAAAATACCACAATAAAAGCCTCGGACGACTTTTCTGCGTGAGATAAAACAAGTACTGATCCATTTCGGGTAGGATATGGATCTGATTGGGGTGTATCAATGGAAATTTGATTTCTTCCGCAACGATGGCGGCGGCATCATTTTTCTTACGGGTGTGCGTTGCTCCTGACTCCCCTATTCCGGTGTTTTGTACCAGATTTTTTACCGGAACAATGCACACGCCCCCTGTACGGAGAATGCTGTAAAACCACGCATAAGCCCAGGAGTTGTTGCGTTTTTGTTGCGTTACATGGAACTTATCGAGTAGGTAAACTTGTGACCTGTGATCTCGCACACAATTTTGTATGCGATTTTCCCGTTCGAATGCCTGCAAACCATCCAGCTCAAGCGTCATTTTTTCCCAAGCTCTACGCCAACTCGCCCAGCCCCACACGAAGGAAAACGAGGAAAAAAAATAGCTTTCAACATAAGTTCCCATTCGCTTTTTGGCCAAGTTAGAGCCTGAAATGTGCATCACCCGAGCGTCGTTTTGATACAGCTCCAACAGTTCATCACAAAATCGAAAGAATGAAACATCGGGCAAACAGTCGTCCTCCAAAACAATGCCCATCTCTTCTTGTTCAAAAAACCACCGCAAGGCGCCTGAAACACCCCCTCTCAACCCTTCGTTTTGATCCCTTAAGAGGGTCTCAACAGCGCAATCCCAATCTATTTCCGTCAGGAGGGCCCTCACTGCAGCAACTTGTTCCGACTCACCGGCAACACCAACCCTTGGGCCATCACAATGTACATACACCTTGCTTGGACGCACCATTCGCAAACGTGATAAAACACGTCTCGCATGATTCGGCCTGTTGAAAAACAAGAGTAAAACCGGTTTTGAGCAGCAATAATTCATGTTCAGTTGTTACATTACAATGGTCTTCGTCCGCAAATGTCCAGTAATTAAGCGCTGCAAAACAGAAATTTGCATTTTATTACAGAAAAAAAAACAGTTGGACTACATTTGACCCGTTAAAACATGTAACTGGTTAGCGTGGTCGTGTCTGAGACAAAAAATGGACTTTTTTGGGCCAGGCAGCGTGCCACCTAACCAGTTACTAAAATATTACGTTCACTGAAAAACTGCCGAGATGTCTAAAAAGGATGATTTTATCGCTGAGGTACAATCTGGTTATAATTTTTCCGGCTCCTCTTTGGTGCTCGGTGCAGCCATGCTCGATGGTGAACCCATTCAAGGACTGCAAGTAAAAATCCCCTTGCGGACCATGAACCGACATGGCCTGATAGCCGGGGCCACTGGTACCGGTAAAACAAAAAGCCTACAAGCCATCGCCGAACAGCTGGCAGCCAACGGGGTACCCAGTCTGCTGATGGACATCAAAGGTGATCTTTCCGGTATTGCAACACCTGGCGCCGATAATTCAAAAATAACCGACCGAGCTGGAAAAATTGGGATTACTTGGCGCCCAACCGGTAATTCTGTGGAATTCCTGACACTTTCTGGTGAAAAAGGGGCCCGCCTCCGGGCCACCATCAGTGAATTTGGCCCGGTACTCTTCAGCAGAATTCTAGGTCTGAATGATACCCAAGGCGGTGTTGTCGCCGTAGTTTTTAAATACTGTGACGACCAAAATTTGCCTTTGCTCGACCTAAAAGACTTTAAAAAAGTACTTCAGTTTTTGGGAAATGAAGGCAAAGAAGCCATAGAAGCAGAATTTGGCCAGTTCTCTGCTGCTACTGCCGGTACCATCTTGCGGAAGGTCGTAGAACTGGAACAGCAAGGCGCCGACTTGTTCTTCGGCGAGGCCTCTTTCGAGGTCAAGGATCTGGTTCGGATGGATGAAAATGGCCGCGGCGTTGTCAGTATTGTACGATTGACAGACATACAGGATCGCCCTAAGTTGTTCAGCACCTTTATGTTACAAATGTTGGCTGAAATATATGCTTCTTTTCAGGAAGAAGGCGATATGGAGCAACCCAAGCTCTGCATATTCATCGATGAAGCGCATTTGGTGTTTCAGGAAGCAACACCTGCCCTCATGCAGCAATTGGAAGCCATTATCAAACTTATTCGCTCCAAGGGCGTGGGCGTGTTTTTTATCACACAAAATCCAGCCGATATCCCGGACAGTATTCTTGCCCAGTTGGGCCTGAAAGTACAACATTCGCTGCGCGCTTTCACGGCAAAAGACCGGAAAGCCATCAAACTTGCCGCGGAAAACTATCCCATCACCAAATATTATGAAACCGAAAATTTGCTCACGTCCTTGGGCATTGGCGAGGCAATCATCAGTGTATTAAATGAAAAAGGTATTCCTACGCCATTGGTTCACACCCTCATGCGCGCGCCAGAAAGTCGAATGGATATTCTTACACCGATAGAAATTGATACCATCATCGGAAACTCCTCCTTGGCGTCCAAATACAACCAAGTGGTTGACAGAGCGAGTGCTTATGAGATACTGCGGGATAAAATTGCCACTGCCCAATCATTACAACCTGAACAATCGCCCACCGCATCCAAGACTGAAAAGGAAGAACCCAGCATGTTGGAAACAATCGCCAAAGATCCCTTGGCTCGCCAGATAGGCCGAACAGTGGCTCGCGAACTGACCAGGGGATTGTTGGGCGTATTGGGCTTGGGAGGCAGCAGAACTGGAAGCCGCAAAAAAACAGGGTGGTTTTAACGCGTGTTGGTTTTTTGGACGCTGTGGCCCCCAAAAAACCAACATGCGCTTTGGCTTATTGCCCTTTTACGAAGACATGGGCTCCGCTATGCTGTACCTGTACCCAGTAAAGTCCGGGTTTCAGGTCTGCAACAGACACCCTCAAGGTTTTATTTTGTTGTCCGTCCAATTCAACCAGTTTTCGACCAACCAAATCCACAATTCTGACAACACCAAGGGAAGTAGTACTTTCAACTTGCAGGACATCGCCGGCAGGATTGGGCGAAAGCCTGAGTCCACCTGGATCTTGTTGTGTAACCACAGCGGATGTCAAAGAGTTAGGCGCATCAAATGTGGTGGGCATCTGCTCAAAGTTTCCAGTCCCATTGGGATATCGGCCGAAAGAAATATCCGCCAGTTGTTGCCCAAAACTTACACTGTCGAATACCACACCCGTCGAATCCGACAACATCAGAAACTCACCACTGCCCGAAAGTTTGAAGCTGGCGTGGTTGATGCCCTGCCCGCCGTCTTCATCGAGCCAGACCATCAGGTAGTCATGGGGCAAAATGACTGATCCGCGGGGAAAAACAAACTTTCCGGGGTTGGAAGGATTGTCGGTAAGTTGCAGCCCTACCAAGTCCAATGCCTCATTGCTGCGGTTGTAAATCTCAAGCCAATCTTCCATTTGGCCAAATTCATCCGTTGACCCAGCTTGGTTGTTGGCCAAAAGTTCATTGATGACCACTTGCCCTTTGATCGGCGATGGCAGTGCCGTGTTCAAATGATAAAACTCATACTCTGCTCGTTCGGGTGAAAAACGGCCGGCTGAAGCGTTTTCTGCGTAAATATAGTATTGGTTCTCAACGGCGTCTGCGACAATGGATGCCCCGAACACGCCATCTCCAGCAGCGCCATCCTCGTGCGCACCATCGTCCCACATAGGTAACTTCTGAAAAACGGTCCAAGATTTATCCCTAAAACCGAGCGTGACCGTCGTCGCATTGGCGACGGTCGCAGTTATCCAGACCAATTGACCCGGAATGGGTGTCCCGGTTGATGTTGTGACATTGGTAATCGCGGGAGCAATGGGTGACAGCGCGGAGGTTCCGTTTAAGTACGTATTTCGGGCACTCATCAACTGCGTGATTCCCGTAACATTGCCACCAAATCCCCCGCCTCCAGTTGACTGATTGTCAATATTATTGGAGAAATTCTGGTAGGTAAAAAACTTTTTAGTATCTTCCAAAACTGCTTGGTCAATCACAGCCTGCATTTCCAGTGCCCGTGTTCTGTAGGCGGTATTGGCAAAGTTTTCAGCCAAAATAGTGCGGATATGGGCCAAATACTGGCGTTTGTACACCGGGTTGGCGAGCAGTTTCTGAATGAGCGGGCGACTTGCATTGGTAGATTGTACAAGTGGGTCCAATTGCTGCATTTGTGTGATGCTCAACTGACCACCCCCTCCGGGCCCGCCGCCGCTCGTCAGCATGGTGAAACCGCCAAAACTCATGTTCAAATCCCAAACAATGGGAATAAAACGTCCATTTTCATCTTGGTAGAGGTAATAGTTTTGGGCAAATGAACCCGTATATGAGTCAAGATTTACCAATACATCGTTGAATGCGATCATCCAAAGAGCGCGGTCCACATCGAGAATAGAAGCAATTTGCTCGGGGCTATTTTTTAGTGTACCCATCAGCGACAGCAACTGAGCCCAACCAAAGTTGCTTTTCAATTCATATTTTGCGTAGTACGCCGTGCTGTCGGCGCTGCTGTACACAAGATCCGGATTACCGCTGTTGGAACCCGGACCGGCACCGCCGACAGGGTTGCACTTGAAGAGTGGATTGTCGCCGTCGGTGTAAAGATGTGCTTTGACGAGTTTTTTATTGATGGATTCTTGGTTGGAATATACGCCCCAATAGGTGCCATTGATCCAGAGTTTCACAAAGTTGGCTCGGGGGGAAACCATATATTTTGACAAAATTTCATACGATAGCGCTTCCCGAACAAAGGTTGGATCAGCCGCACCATTGCCAAGTTTCACATCGGAATAGCCCAGATAATCGGCATTTGGATGGACATAATTCAACTCAATGTGCAATGGATTTTTGAGGTTATTGGCATTGTAGGTAGAATTGCCTTTGTATTTAACCCCCACGCTGTCGAACATTACGCCGTTTATTTCAACAGAAAGCGCGAGCAAATAAGCCTCCTCATCGGTGGCTTTTAACTGATCGAGTAAAGCGTCCCAGTTGGTCTGCTCAAAAGTTAGTTTTATTTCCTGAATGGTCGAAACATCGTAGAAATCTTGTGCGTGTACAGCTCCGCTGACAAAAAAAATCAGGCTAAACAAGAAGATGGTTATTTTGCTCATACAATTGTTTGTGTCGAATTGTCAAATAAAAAAGTGCTAATTTGGCTCGGTAAAGATAAAAGGGGAAAGGATAATCATCGAAAAAAACGGTGATTGTTGCCTTGGGGTTGCGTATTCAAGGAAAAAATATCCTGCATCTAGGGGCAATTTTGACAACATCTGACACATTATTAGCGTGTTTTTGCCACAGATGGAAAATAGATAGATAACATTCCACGGTAATGTTCCCCGTTTTGTATTATCTCAAACTATCTTTGTGGGTAAATTCGAGTAAAACACTTCCAATGATATGCTAAAAGACATGGGCAAAGTAATTACGATTGCCAATCAAAAAGGTGGTGTCGGCAAGACAACTACCGCAATTAATCTAGCCGCTTCATTGGCTATTTTGGAGAAAAAAGTGTTGTTAATTGATGCTGATCCGCAAGCTAACGCCTCCTCGGGGGTTGGTCACTTGGAAAGTACGGAGTTGATGAGTCTTTATGACTGTCTCGTACACGGAGCCGATCCACGGCAAGGAATCATCCAGACTGAAACGCCCAATCTTTGGCTGCTTCCTTCCAACATTGACCTTGTTGGAGCTGAGTTGGAACTGGTAAATATGCCCAATCGAGAATATGTTTTGCGGGGAGTTGTGGGTGAATTGCGCAATGAATACGATTATATTTTTATAGACTGCCTTCCATCACTGGGACTTATCACGGTAAATGCCCTTGTTGCTGCGGACACTGTACTAATCCCGGTTCAATGTGAAATGTTTTCTTTTGAGGGATTGGCAAAATTGAAAAACACCATCGATCTGATCCGTAAAGGCTTTAATCCGAACCTGCAGGTGGAGGGGCTGCTTATTTCCATGTACGACAGCCGGTTGCGATTGGCCAATGCTATTGTGGAAGAAGTCCGCAGCAGTGCGACAGATTATGTGTTTGAAACCATCATCCACCGCAACAGCCGTGTAGCAGAGGCGCCAATGTCGCACACCCCTGTGGCACTTTATGATGTTACGAGCAAAGGCGCTACCAATTTCTTCAATCTTGCAGAAGAATTTTTGCGGAGAAACCCCAACTGATTGTAGCTGCGTTTTTTGTGTTTTTTGGTTTGGAATGGCCCAGTTCCGGTCGTTTCAGCTAAACCCTTGAGTGGTCATTCCAATAAACCAACAAACCCTTCAACCAATAAATATCCGATTCAACATGGCAAAATCAAAATTCGATACGGGAGGCATAAAAGCTTTGCTTGGTAATCCCCGGCAATTGGAAAAAGCCGTTCAAGAAAATCCGCAGGAGTTGGTGCGGGAATTGGCAACCATGGTTGCCATGATTCCTATTGAGCAGATCAAATCAAACAGTGGACAGCCCCGGAAGGCATTTGCCGGGGAGGCGCTGGAGGAACTGGCATCCAGTATCAGGGCGCATGGCATTATACAGCCGATAACCGTGCGTCGTCTTCACGACAAAGAATACCAGATTATTTCTGGAGAGCGCCGTTTTAGGGCCAGCCAAATTGCCGGATTGGCAGAAATGCCTGCCTATATCCGCCTTGCCAACGACCAGGAATTGTTGGAAATGGCCCTGATTGAAAATATCCAGCGGGAAGATCTGAATGCTTGGGAGATTGCTGTTTCATACGGCCGGTTAGCAGAAGAGTTCAAACTCACCCACGAAAATCTGTCCGACCGTGTTGGCAAACAACGCAGCACTATTTCGAACTACCTGAGGTTGCTTAAATTTGAAGGAGACCCGGATATCAAACAAGGACTGATAGACAACAAAATCAGCATGGGCCATGCCCGTGCGTTGGCGGGGGTCGATGACTACGCAACCCGCAACTCTCTTTATCAACAGATCGTGGATCAGGATCTGTCTGTTCGCGCCATCGAAGTACTGATCGCCAGTTATCAGGAAAGCAGAAAACCCAAGGAAGAAAAAAAAGAAGCCAACTTACCACAGCACCTCCGCGAAATTCAAGATAAGTTCAATGCCTTTTTTGGCACAAAAACCCAACTCAAACGCGACGAGAAAGGCAAAGGACAATTGCTGATCAAGTTTTCAAACGATGCTGATTTAAACAGGCTCATTGATGCCATTGATCGCTGATTTTTTCGGCCAAAATCTTTTGTTTATGCTTCGATTTTTGTTTTTAATTACTTGTATATCAATTACTCATCTTGGTTTTTCCCAAGATCCACTGAAGGAAAATTTAGCCCCATGTGGCACTCCTGCCGGCATATCACCCTGGCTTAGGTCGTACGCTGCCAATCCAGGCAGTCAAATGGCCGTGCGAACCGAAGACACCCTTTGGGTCGCTTTACAGGTACATTTACTGGCAAAAAACAATGCTTCAGGACGTTTTCCTTACGACAAGGTCTTGGACGCATTTTGTCGTTTGAATGCCGATTACGCTCCTTCCAATATACAATTTTACCTCTACAACCCATTTAACCTGATCAACAGTACTGAATGGTATGCACATGCTACCATTCCTCAAGGTATTGACATGATGTTGACGAACAATGTGGCAGGCGCTCTAAATACCTACTTTGTGTCTGATCCTGCCGGTAATTGTGGCTATAATATTCCTTACGGAGGCGTTGCGCTTGGCCACGGCTGCGCGGCAGCATCTGACCATACCTGGGCGCACGAAGCGGGGCATGCCTTATCGCTCCCACACCCATTTATTGGATGGGAAGGCAAGACATACAATTACAACACACAGACACCCTCCGTTTTAACGTACGACTACACCTATTTCCACGACAGTGTGGAAATACAAGTACCGGCGCCACTGGATACCGCCTTGGTAGAATTGGTGGATGGCTCCAATTGCAGTATTGCGGCTGACCTAATTTGCGACTCAAAGGCGGATTATTTGAGTTACCGTTGGAATTGCAATAGCCAAAACCAGAGCAGTGTAAAACAAAAAGACCCCAATGGGATCGATTTTTATTCCGATGGCACCTTGTTTATGTCGTATGCCGACGATGCCTGCCAGTCAAGGTTTACACCAGAAGAGATTGGAGCAATGCGATTCAACCTCATGACGGAGAAATCCAGCTGGGTTGCACCAGCGGTTCCAGTTTTGCCCGTTGAAGGTCTCGCGGTTGCCAAGGAGCCTCTGCCAGATCATCCAGAGCCGGTAACCGGGGTTAAACTGGTTTGGGCATCTGTTCCAAATGCCAGTCATTATTTGGTTCAAGCTTCTCGGTTTTCCAATTTTGCCGTGCGTGAGGTGGACGTCATCACCTCGGACACCAGTATTTTGACTGGACAATTACTCCTGAATAAAACCTACCATTGGCGGGTAAAGGCCTTCAATCTTTGGCACGCCTGTACTGATTTTAACACGCCTTCCACTTTTTTAACCGTTCCCTTGTCGGCAGCGCACGTTCCCGATTCAGAGGGTTGGCGGTGTTATCCTTCTTTGTTGTCTGCCGGGCAGTCCTTAAAAATGGAGATCCCTGAGCGTTGGCTCGGAAAAGAAGCTGTTTTGCGCATCCTTGACGTAGCAGGAAGCATCGTATGGTCAACAGATATGAAACTTGATCACGTGGATACCACCCTAAAACTTCCAAGTGACACATGGGCGGGTGGGCTATACCATTTGGTGCTAAGCAGCCCCAGTGGAACAAAACATCAGTCTATCGTGTTTATGAAATAATATTTTCCGCATCAATCATCAAACACAAACAAATTGTCGCCATGTGGCTTTCCTGTAAATGATGATGACAAAAAATGAAAACTAAAACAGACATTTGCGCTACAATTTAACTTTCTGTATTTTAGATGAAATATACCTTGCGTTTTCTGATTCCTGCCCTATTGTTGTTGAGTAATACCGCTTTTTCTCAGCAAAATTCCGATAATTTTTGCGGCACCAGGGGTATTACCAAATGGTTTGAGTGGTACTGCCAAAATCGAGATGTATTGGCTCAGGATCGTGGTAATGACTCCACTTGGATTTATGTGCCCATGACCATCCAAATTACCGGCACCGACAGCGGTACGGAACATTATAATCTGGAGCAAGCCATCATTGCTGTCAACAACATGAACCAACAATATATTCCGGCAAAAATTCGCTTTTACCTCATGCCGGGGGATCCTTTTCGTTATTTGGATAAAACATCTTGGCATGACCACGATTGGACCGGTGGAGCCGACTTGATCGACAACAATCGGCTCCCGGATCGTCTGAACGCCTTTGTCGTAAAAAATCCTGCGGGCAATTGTGGCTACTCTTGGATGGATGCCATTGTTTTGGGAAAAAACTGTTCCGGAGCATCCAATACCACTTGGGCACATGAGGCTGGTCACCACTTCTCCCTGCCACACCCATTTTTTGGCTGGGAAGGAACCACTTGGAATTATGCCACGCCAGCGCCTGCTGAAATCGGTGGCCGTCCCGTTGAAACAACAGATGGAACCAACTGCTATAATTCAGGTGATTTTTTCTGCGATACCCGTCCCGATTACCTCAATTACCGCTGGTCTTGCGACCAGAACCATGAAAGCACGACCGTACAACACGATCCAAATGGCGTAGAATTCCGTTCTGATGCTACCCTTTTCATGGGCTATGCCTTGGATGCCTGTGCCAACCGATTTTCGCCGGAGCAGATTATGGCCATGCGAGACAACATCATGTTCGATCACAATGAATACATTCAAATTACCGACCCCTTGCAGGAAATATCCGATGGCGATCCGGTACAATTGGTGAGCCCCATCGATACGGCCTTTGTACAATACAACAATGTGACTTTTTCCTGGAATCCGGTGCCCAACGCATCACTCTATACCGTAGAAGTTGCTTTGCACGAAAACAACTTACCGCGATTTATTTGGGAAACCGTGTACAACACCACGACGTTGACCATAACCAAAAATATTCCCAACAATAAATTATTGTACTGGCGTGTTCGCCCATACAGCGAATGGGACCTAAGCAAACAACTGGCGCCACAACAAATTGGTGTTTTCAGAACTAAAAATTACGCTGCTACGAACGATCTGGAACGCGTAGTATTGGCTGACTTGTCACCCAACCCAGTGATCTCCGGAGTAGTGGCACAATTACACCTTTCCGCCGACGATAATATGGATGCATCGCTCCGGATTACGGACGCTGCTGGTCGTATGTGTTCCATCGAAACCCTTCGCATTCAGCCTGGCGACAACCTAATTGACATTCCAACAGACAAACTCGCTTCCGGACTTTATTTTGTTACCCTTCAAAATGAAAAAGGCAATATCATCAAACGCCTAGCGGTAACAGAATAATTGGGCGAATAAGAAAGACTATTGCGACTGGTTGCTTTTTTGTCTTACAAATAATGGTCATACGTTCGACTTCATTTTTACCTTTGGGTAGAAATGAAGTCGAACCGTTTTATAGCTTCATGAAACCTCAACCTCAATCACATGGGTGTCATTCGTCGGCAAAGTCTTAAACATGTTTCTGTCAGCCTGATAGGATTGTTGGTTGGCGCAGCCAGTACTTTTCTCGTGTACCCACATGTACGGGAGGGTTTCGGGTTGATCCAGGTACTCATGCAAGTAGGGTTGTTGGGCCTTCCGGTGATGTCTTTGGGGGCCAATACAGTGGCCATTCGTTTTTTTCCAAAATTTCAGGACAAGTTGATGGGGCACCACGGCTTTTTACCATTGTTGTTGATGTTGTGCGGGCTTGGCTTTGCCCTCAGTGGCTTGATCGCATTTTTGTTTTGGGAGCAATACATGCAACGGGTTGAACACAATGCGCCTTTGATCCGGGAGTACCTGTGGATAGCCTTTCCGATGGGTTTTTTCAGTGTGGTGAACGCCGTTTTGTCGATGTATTCCGCCAATTTTAAACGCATCGTAGTACCCACTATTTTAATCGATTTCTCTCAAAAACTGGTCTTGCCTTCCCTGCTGATGGGCGTTTGGCAACAATGGATTACGTTGGAAATTGCTGTTTGGGGCATGCTGTTACATACCTTTTGCGTAACCATTGGTATGATCCTATACTTGCGGAGTTTGGGAGAATGGCATTGGAAACCAGACTGGGCTTTTCTAAATCCTAGTTTGAAGAAAGAGTTGATGGGCTTCATCAGTTTCTGGGTACTGGGCGGATTTGCACTGACTATTGCGACAAAATCGGATGTTTTTATGGTGGGATCCTTGAGTACTGTAAAAGCTGCGGGTACTTTTGTCATTGCGGCAGCGTTGGCAGCCATCATTGAGCTACCCATTAAGAGCCTTTATACTGCCAGTGTTTCTTCTGTGGCCAGTCACCTGGCAGAAGGAAATTTCAAGGCTTTGGGAAAACTATACCAGCGTGTATCTATAAACTTATTGGTGGGCGGCTTGATGCTATTTGGTGGTTTATGGGTTTCTATTGACAGTATATTCGAACTTTTCCCCAAAAGTCAGTCGGGAGAGATGGCCTTTGGCATCTGGGTGTTTTTTTTTATTGGTCTTTCCAAGATGGTTGACATGAGTACTGGACTCAACAACTACATGATATTTTATTCTCAGCATTACCGGTATGCTTTGATTTCTTTGCTCATTGCTGCAACGCTTACCGTGTCACTTAATATTCTGTTGATCCCCAAAATTGGCATGATTGGTGGTGCTATTTCAACCCTCATTGCGGTTGTTTTTTACAACAGCTTCAACGTTTGGTTGGTATGGTTGAAATTCAGGCTATTCCCTTTTACCAAAGAAACGATCATGGCATTGGGAGTAGCTTTGATGTGTTTTGTCGCAGCCAGTTTTATACCACATACTGGGTATTATTTGTTGGATATTTTGCTCCGAGGTGGTGTTTTCGCTGCTTTTTTTGGTATTTGTGTCATAAAATTGGAAATTTCTACTGATATAAATACCTTGGCAAAAATGATTTGGCAAAAGTATTTTTGACAAACCATTTTTGTAACTTTTTGGGTGGTCATGTATGAGACAAAAAGATGGTCCTTTTTGGGCTATACAGCGTGCCACCTAACCAGTTACATTTTTTCACTCAAGTCGCTGATATACAGCGTACCAATGCGTCACAAAAACATTCTTTCGCATGAACAGGCTATCTATTTTATTGGTGCTTTCAATTGTATCTGCTACGCTCCTGCCGGCACAAGACAAAAAAAAATGGGATGTGAACAACCCAAACACAACCATACCGTATCAACCGTTAGAATTTAGCACCAATGAGGGCACTTGGATGTGTTTGGACGTATCTCCCGACGGCAAAACCATTGTCTTTGATTTACTGGGTGACTTGTACACCATGCCAATTAGTGGCGGCAACGCAACCTGTATTCGTACCGGACTGGCCTGGGAGGTACAACCCCGGTTTTCACCCGATGGCCTAAAAATATTGTTTACCAGTGACGCCGGCGGTGGTGATAACAGTTGGGTAATGAATGTGGATGGCAGCAACCCCCAACAGGTAACCAAAGAGTCTTTTCGCTTAATTAACAATGCAACCTGGATTGACAATCAATATATTGTCGCACGGAAGCACTTCACCAGCCAACGCTCACTGGGTGCTGGCGAACTTTGGATGTACCATGTTTCGGGTGGTGAAGGGGTGCAACTTACCAAACGAAAAAACGACCAACAAGACGTCAATGAACCTTCTGTATCCAGCGATGGTCGCTATATTTATTTCAGTGAGGACATGTACGGCGGCGGTTTTTTCCAGTACAATAAAAACCCCAACACCCAGATTTTTGCCGTTAGGCGCTATGACCGTGTGGAAGGTAAAATAGAAGAAGTGACCGGCGGATCCGGTGGAGCCTGCCGTCCCCAGATCAGCCGAGATGGGAAATGGCTTGCTTTCGTGCGCAGAATTGGCGTAAAGACTGTCCTGATGGTCCAAAACGTCACAACCGGAGCCGAGTATCCCCTGTATGATGGGTTGGACAAAGATCAGCAAGAGGCTTGGACCATATTTGGGTGTTATCCCGGATATGCTTGGATGCCGGATGGCAAGGGCTTGGTCATTTGGGCAGGCGGAAAAATCAACTTGATTAATTTTGCCTTCAATGCATCAACGAATGGCGAAATCAGTGTCAACGTTGTTCCATCTGAGATTCCTTTTAACTGCAGGGTAAACACCAAACTGGCAGAAACACAACGCCCCGTACAAAAGGTGTTCGAAGAGTCGTTTACGGCACATGCATTGAGGCAGGTTACCACATCACCAGATGAAAAAATGGTGGTTTTCAACAGTACAGGCTACTTGTACCAGAAAATATTGCCCAACGGAAAACCTGAAAGATTGACAAAAAACACCGGTGTTTTTGAATTTGAACCTACCTTTTCCAAGGATGGCGCGTCCTTGGTGTTTGTCACTTGGAATGACGAAAATATGGGGCAAATTCAAACACTCAATCTGAGGAGCCAACAGCTGCAAACTTTAAAATTGCCACAAGGCATTTACCGAACGCCCTGTTTTTCCGACGACGGAAAAACAATTGTTTTCCGAAAACAGGCTGGAGATGATGAACTCGGCTTTGTAAATTGTAACAAACCTGGGATTTACCGTGCCAATATCGATGGGAGCAATTTGGAGTACATCACTGAAACAGGTGAAAATCCACATTTTTCTCCCGATGGCACCAGAATCTATGTGGCCACGGGCGGTAATATTTTTGGGGCCCTAGACAAATCACTTCGATCATTCGATCTCCATGGCAACGATGAAAAGGTACTCGCCAAAAGCCAGTACGCAAACCAATGGACGCCCTCCCCGAATGGCAAATGGCTGGCTTTTACCGAGTTGCATAAAGCGTATGTCTGTGCAATGCCCATGCAAGGCCAAACCTTAGCCGTGAGTGGCGATATGGGCTCTGTTCCGGTTACCCTCGTCAACCGAGATGCCGGATACAACCTGCATTGGTCGGCAGACTCTAAAAAATTGCATTATACCCTTGGCGATGAGTATTTTACGATAGACCTGAACGAACGATTCAAATTCCTGCCAGGCGCCCCGGATTCACTACCGGCACTCGATACGACAGGGTTGAAAATAGGCCTTCAGTTGATGACCGATATTCCGGAAGGTACCATCGTTTTTGAAAATGCACGCATCATTACGAGTGAAGGCGATCAGGTAATTGAAAAAGGTGCTGTTGTTGTTGAACGCAACAAAATCACTTTTGTTGGCAGTATGGGCGCGTTTCGAGCTGCTCATTTTCAGTTGGATAAGTCCAAAATTATTGACTGTGCAGGCAAAACCATTATGCCCGGAATCGTGGATGTTCACGCTCACAGTGGTAATTTTCGGTATGGACTTAGTCCACAAAAACAATGGGAATACTACGCCAATCTGGCATTTGGCGTTACCACCATGCACGACCCTTCCACCAACTCCGAAATGGCTTTTAGCCACGCTGAGTTGATCCGCGCGGGAAGAATGGTAGGCCCTAGGTTGTTTAGTACTGGCACCATCATTTATGGCGCCGATGGTGATTTTAAAGCGCCAATTAATTCGCTGGATGATGCCCGTTCTGCCCTGCGTCGAACAAAAGCCTGGGGGGCTTTTTCAGTTAAGAGTTACAACCAACCACGAAGGGAGCAACGGCAGCAAGTGATGGCAGCGGCCAAAGAGCTGGGCATGCAAGTGGTACCCGAAGGCGGTTCTTTTTTTGCACACAACATGACCCAAATTGTGGACGGTCATACCTCCGTGGAGCACAATATACCCGTCGCACCATTGTACAACGATGTGATTACGTTGTGGCGCAATACTAAAACACACAATACCCCAACCCTGATTGTCAGCTACGGAAGCCTGAACGGAGAGTATTACTGGTACCAAAACACCGATGTTTGGGCAAACAAACGCTTGTTACAATACATTCCAAACCATATTGTGGTTGAAAGAAGTCGTCACATCACCAAAGCGCCTGAAGAAGAATATCAAAATGGGCATATTTTGGTTTCAAAAACTTGCCGTAAACTTCAAGATGCAGGCGTTGACATCAACCTCGGTTCCCATGGCCAATTGCAGGGATTGGGCGCCCACTGGGAACTTTGGATGCTCCAGCAAGGTGGTATGAGCAACTTACAAGCGCTGCGTTGTGCCACCATCAATGGTGCGAAGAGCCTGGGTATGGACGCTGAAATCGGTTCTATAAAAGTTGGAAAACTTGCAGACCTTGTTGTCTTGAATGCCAACCCACTCGAAAACATACGCAATTCTGAGACGATCCAGTTCGTTATGGTGAATGGGCGATTGTTTGACGCTTCAACCATGCATGAAACTGGTAATTACAACAAGAAAAGAGGTAAATTCTGGTTTGAAATGCCCGGAGGCAATACGGGTGCAGCTGGCGTCGGGCATTCATGCTCGGAAACCAAGTGTGTTTGTGGCCATTGATATAGCAAATGTTTAACTGGTTAGGTGGCAAACGGTCTGGCCTACAAAGCCCTGTTTTTTTTTCCTAGGCACGACCACTTAACCAGTTTCGATAAAAAAAGTAACTGGTTAGGTAGCACGCTGTCTGGCCCAAAAAGGCCCATTTTTCGCCATACTTCGCAGATTTTTTTGACCGTAGCGCTGCTACGGAATGCAAAAATCCGCTTCGTCTGGCAAAAAATGATTGCTTTTTTGTCTCAGACGCGACCACGCTAACCAGTTACAAAAAAAACACTCCGATTGACAACCTGATCATCCATGCATAAGTCGCGAGAATTCGTAGAACTCCGCTCCGAAGAGGTGCAGGAAATCTTAGGAACACCACCAGGATGGTTGGTCCGTTGGGGTACAGCCATTGTACTGATTGGTTTTGTCATCATGTTTGCTGCAGCTTGGTTTGTCCGTTATCCTGATGTGGTGAGTGTAACCGTTGAAATTACCACGGCGACCCCACCCGTAGAGGTTGTGGCCCGATCCGATGGAAGAATTGCCAAACTGCTGGTGTCAGACACAGCACAGGTGAAATCGAACCAAATTTTGGCAATTCTCCTCAACACAGCCAATTATCGAGATGTTTTGTTGCTCGATTCTTGTGTATCCACATGGCGAAATTTCAAAGTAGAGGAATTTAAGAATGTTAACTTGCCTGACAGCCTTAACCTTGGTGACTTGCAGATTGACTATTCCAGTTTTGAGCGTTTATTGAGTGACTTTCAGTTTGGGCGGGCCACCGGCAATGCTTCCTATCGCTCCAATGTAGGTTCCATACAACTGCAAATCAAACAACTTGAACAAAGCATCGTTTTTGAACAAAAAGCCTTGGGCAGGATAAACGACCAACTCAAGAACGCAGAGGAGTTGTATGCCAATCAAAAGGAACTCTACGAGCAAGGAGTCAGCTCAAAGTCGGATTATGAAAAAGAACGCACCAAATTGGCTGATCTTGAACGACAACGGGATCAATATGAAGACAATGTGCTGGAGAAACGACGAGAAATAATTTCCCTAAAAAACAGGATTGACAATGCTTCTTTCGGGCAACAAGAAAGTTCTTCCTCCGCTTCTACCCTACTCATCAACAGCCTGAATATGTTGCATACTGGCATAGACCGATGGAAACAATCCTTTTTGTTGACCGCTCCCATTGAAGGAAAATTATCCTTAAACGGGCTCACCGTACAACAATTTGTCCGCATGGGTGAACAACTCATGAGTGTGGTGCCGGTGCATGCCGAAATGATTGTTGGAAGAGCTAAACTGCCGGTAATCGGCAGTGGTAAGGTGAAGGAAGGGCAACGGGTCATCATAAAACTCGACAACTACCCCTATCGGGAATTTGGTACAATCACAGGTCAGGTTGTTTCCAAATCACTCGTACCAAAAGACAAAGAATATTCCATCACCATTGCTCTTCCCATCACCAAGCATAAAAAATTGCGTACCAACCAAAACAGGGAAGTAGAATTCGCGCAACAGCTACAGGGTAAGGCAGACATTGTGACCGATGACAAAGGCTTCATTGAACGCATCAGTGCACAAATGACCGGCATCATTCACTGAACAACGAAGCATCATGGTTGGCTTGATCAACCAGATCTTGTGGCAGTTTTTTGGTCGATCGAGCGCCCAATTCTCTGATTTTTTCAGCCTTGCCCACGAGTGTGTCTCCCGGTCTTGTCGCGCTTACCAGTTTGTGCATCGCATCGTCATACGCCAGCCGTGCCAGATCAAGTCGTGCGCCAATGGTGCGTAAATCCTCGACAAAAGCCACAAATTTATCGTACAACAAACCGCTTTGGCGCGCAATTTCCAACACGGATCGGGACTGTTTCTCTTGTTTCCAAAGGTGCGCGACCGTACGCATGGTAGCCAATAAAGTACTGGTACTCACCAAAACAATATTGCGTTCTAGTGCATCGGTGTACAGTGCCGGATCGGCTTGGGCTGCCGTATGCAAGGCGCTGTCCAAGGGTACAAATAGAATAAGATAATCGGGAGAATTGATCTGATAAAGGGATTGATAGTTGGTTCGGCTGAGATTGTCCACGTGGCTGCGTAAACTGGCAACGTGCGCTCTTAAGTGTTGATCTCGCTGAGTTGCATCCTCTGTGTTGTAGAAGCGTTCATAAGCTGAGAGGGAGACTTTCGAATCCACCACCAGTTGTTTGTTGTCAGGCAATTGAATGATAAAATCAGGGCGCTTGGCAGCACCTTCTTCATCGCGATAAGTTGCTTGGGCTAAGTAGTGAATACCTTTTTGAAGTCCAGCCTTTTCAAGCAGCGTTTCCAGTTGAAATTCTCCCCAATCACCCTGAACTTTACTCTGTCCTTTGAGTGCTGAAGCCAAGTTGTGGGCATCAACACTCAGTTGCTGATTGAGGGAGAGTAATTGTTTTAATTCTTCCTTGAGCGTGGCTTTCTCGCGGGTCTCTTCTATAAACTTTCGGTCAATATTTTCTTCAAATTCCTTTATTTTGTCTTTCAACGGCGTCAACACTGCTTGTAGATTGCGGGCATTTTGTTCCGTAAAACGCTGGGATTTCTCTTCCAGTAATTTGTTGGCAATGTTCTCAAACTCCGTCTTAAAACGGGTTTGTAATTGTTCTACTTCTCCTTTTTGTGACTGCAGCGTTTGATCCAAGTGATAAATCTGTTGCTCCCGCGCCGCCAGTTGAGAAAGGGCGCTGCGAAGTTCATCTTCTTTGACCAACATGTCCCCCTGAAGTTTTTCAAATTGCGTCAACATAACCGTGTACACATCTTTGGAAACAAAAAACGCTTTGTTCGGAATACTTGATTCAGCGTTACCCTGTTGCCTCAAGAACATCAAAATAAACACAATTAATATCAATACACCCAACAATATCAGTACTTCTGAGTCCATATTCTCCAGTTTTGTCGACAAAAGTAATACTCCTTCATCTTTTTGTTTATTTTTGCTGGCTATTTTAAAAATAAATGTTTTAAACACTGTGAAAATTGTTTTTCTATCCCTGTTGTTGTTCCTTTCTTGTTTTGCCACTGCACAAAACAACAGGACGGAACAACAGGCAAAATATACGCTCACCATCTCCCGGACAACCACACCCGTTGTAGTAGACGGCGATTTGACTGAATTGGCATGGAAAAGTGCGCCGGAAGCAGGTAATTTCTGGATGAAATGGCCCCGCGATGGTGGCCCTGCTCCGCAACAAACTTCCGTCCGATGCTTGTATGACGACCGTTTCTTGTATGTTTCAGCCATCTGTTACGACAGTACAACCAACAATGTCATTCAAAGCCTTAAAAGAGACAACGGTTACTGGGATTCGGATGGTTTTGCCATGGTGCTCGACCCAACGAATACCGCCAACAACGGCTATTTTTTTGGGGTTAACGCCGCTGGTGTTCAAAGTGATGGACTGCTCTCTACCGGAAGTGATGACGCCGATCTCAATTGGGACAATACATGGCAGACAGCGGTTAAAACATATGCAGACAAATGGACTGTTGAATATGCTATTCCACTGCGCATCTTACGTTTTAAAGAAGGGCAAGACAAATGGGGTATCAATTTTATCCGAAATGACTTGGGTAAGGGAATATATTCCATCTGGGCAAGCGTTCCTTTCCAATTCGACGGCCTAAATTTGGGTTGGACAGGCGCATTGAAGTGGGAAGAGGCTCCCAAACACACCAAAGGCAGCTACAACATCATCCCTTACGGCAGTACAACCGTTTCAAAAGATTACGAACAAAACCAAAATTGGCGCACAAAAGCAAATGCTGGTCTGGATGCAAAGATTGGCATCGGTTCCGGATTGAACCTTGACTTGACCATCAACCCTGATTTTTCTCAAGTGGAAATAGACCAGCA
>CAIZLM010000307.1 GCA_903933805.1 uncultured Bacteroidota bacterium
ACGCGGCTATTTCAAATGATTGCGCAGCATGCCACAACGGGAATTATACGAATACGCCGAATACCTGCAACGGTTGCCACGCCGCCGATTATGCGCAGACGACGATGCCGAACCACGCGGCATCGCAGTTTCCGACGGATTGTGCCTTGTGCCACTCGGAGACAGCTTGGGTGCCCTCGACGTTTGACCACAATGCGGTGTATCCGTTCACAGGTGCGCACATAGCGATATCGAGCGATTGCAATGCGTGCCACAACGGCAATTATACGAACACGCCGAACACGTGCAACGGTTGCCACAGCACGGATTACAGCCAGAGTGCCAATCCGAGCCACACGGCGCTGAACCTGCCGACGGATTGCGCGATGTGCCACACCACAGCCCCTAGTTGGGCGCCTGCGACGTTCCCGATCCACAACGATTACTACGTATTGAACGGAGCGCATGCGGCGATCGCGGACGATTGCGCAGCCTGTCACAACGGCGATTACAACAACACGCCGAATACATGTTATGGTTGTCACGCGTCTGATTACAACTCCGCAACCAATCCCAACCACAGTTCTGCGGGATTTCCGACAACCTGTCAGAATTGTCACACCGAAAATGCCTGGGTGCCGTCAACATTTGATCATGATCAGCAATATTTTCCAATTTACAGTGGCAAGCACGAAAATGAATGGGATCAGTGTGTGGAATGTCACACCAATTCTGGAAACTTTGGCTTGTTCAGTTGTATCGATTGCCATGAACACGATAATGCAAACGAGATGGCTCAAGATCACCAGGGTGTTTCAGGGTATCAATATGTGAGTACGGCATGCTATGCCTGTCACCCAGATGGGAGCAACTAAACGATTCTATAGATATGAGGCACTTAACATCAATATTGCTGCTGTTATCCTGTTTTCAACAGGTGGTATATGGTCAGAAAGAGATCGTTGTTGAAAAAGGTGTGACGTCTTATGTTTCGGCACAGAACGTTTACGTGAAATTCACCACAACCGAATTAATCAAGAAAGGAGACACACTTTTTTCCCAAAGTAATGATGCGTGGATGCCAGCGTTGTTGGTGAAGGATAAATCATCTACATCGTGCGTTTGTTCCGTATTGCGTACTGAAAAGCCGAAGGTTGGGGACGTGTTTTTTGCCAGAGTTTTGGTTGACAAGAAGCCGGAAAAGGCAAAGGATCATCAGGACGGAGGCGTTGTCGTGGCGGAAGACGGCAACAACAAGCCCTCACCGGTGGTGATAGCACCTACTTCGGAAGACAAAGACGAGCAACAGCCTGCTTATAAGCAAAAAATAAAGGGTCGGCTTTCGGCGGCTTCCTACAGCAATATCAATGGAGCAGACGTGGTGCATCGCATGCGTTATACCCTTACTTTTCAGGGAAACAATTTAAAAAACTCCCGTTTTTCGACCGATAATTACATCAGTTTCCGACATACCGTAGGAGAGTGGTCGGCGGTAAAGGGGCACTTGGGCGATGCGCTGAAGGTATATGCGCTTTCAGTAAAATATGATGTCGACAAAACATCCAGTGTGACCCTTGGCCGAAAAATAAACAACCGTATATCGAGTATGGGCGCCATAGACGGATTGCAATACGAGAAGGGGTTGGGGAACACCTCCTTTGGTGTTATTGGTGGTTGGCGGCCAGACTATACTGATTATGGGTTTAACAGCCATCTTTTTCAAGTTGGGGCTTATTTCGGGTATTCAACCGGAAAAAGCAATAAAAATGAGGCATCCACATTGGCTTTTGTTGAACAGCGCAATCAGTCTAAAACAGACAGAAGGTTCGTTTATTTCCAACATACGAATACACTCTTGAAGAACCTGAACATGTTCAGTTCCTTTGAAGTTGATCTTTATCAGTATATCAACAATGAAATTACCCATACGCCTAGTCTAACCAATTTATTGGTGTCGCTTCGTTACAGGGTTTCAAAAAAAATCAACCTTTCCCTTTCGTATGACAATCGGAAGAACATTGTTTACTACGAGTCGTACAAAAATTACATTGACCAATTGATAGACGATGAAACCCGCCAAGGCTTGCGTTTTGGGGGTAGCTATCGGTTGTCCAAGATAATATCTTGGGGATTTAACGCAAGTTGGCGTTTTCAGAAAAGCGACATCAATGTTTCCAAAAACATCAATACTTACCTCAACTTTAGTCGTTTGCCCGTATTAAACGCAACGGCTTCGATCTCTGCCAATCTGTTACAAACCAATTATTTGGACAGTAAAATTTACGGCGCCAGGGTTTCCAAAGAGCTCATTCGGGGTAAATTGCAGAGTGAGGTCTATTTTCGGATGGTTGATTACCGGTATAAAAATTATGAGTATAAGATCCAACAGCAAATAGCAGGCATTGATTTATCGTGGTACATTACCCATAAACTTGCTTTGTATTTGTATTATGAGGGTACCTTTGACAAAAGCAACGATGCGTTTAACCGGATAAATGCAAAAGTCATACAGCGGTTTTAGTCCTTCAATTGGTTTGTATTTTGAATTTTCGCGTCATTTTTTCCACAACTTGATCCAATAACAATCATAATTCTTGCTATGTTACATACAAAATATTGTGTACTCTTATTGTTTGTACTGGGTTTGACGGCCTGTGGTTCAAAGCCCAAAGTTGTTGAGGCGGAGTCAGCGGATGGCCAAGGCAACGCGACAATTTTTCAAGATGTTCCAGGTGCTGCTGCGCCTGGTGCCAACATGCCTACCCAACAAGATATGAATGTGTCTGAGCACAACGTGGTTGTGGCGGAGGCGTTGAACACCGAAAAGTACACCTACCTACGGGTAAAAGAAGCGGGAGAAGAGAAGTGGTTGGCCGTCACCAGACAGGATGTGAAAATTGGTGGAAACTACGTTTATAGGGGTGGATTGATGAAGAAAAATTTCCAGAGTAAAGAATTCAATAGGGTTTTTGAAACGGTTTACCTGGTTTCTGAATTCAGGGAGCAGGGTGCTGCTGTCAGTGGTGGTGGAGCGCCTGTTGGCGGCGCCATCGCTTCAACGGAGTCGTTGGCGCCACCCAAGAATGTGAAGCCAGCCCCAGGCGCCATTAAAATTTCACAACTGGTGGCCAATTTAACGAAATATGACGGCAAGGTTGTGAAGGTGACAGGAAAGTGTGTCAAAGTAAATCCGATGATTATGGGCAGGAACTGGCTGCACATCCAAGATGGTTCCGGGAAAGACCTCGACTTAACGGTTACAACGACAGAAAACATTCCATTGGGGGCCATTATTACCCTAGAAGGAACCATTGCATTGCACAAAGATTTTGGCGCGGGATATAAGTACGATTACATCATGGAAACTGCAGTAGTCGTGCAGTAGCTACATGCTGATTCAGGTGATTTGAAGGATGTAAACATTTTATGTAACTGGTTAGGTGGCACGCTGTCTGAGATAAAAAGACGTCTTTTTGTGCAAGACAGCGTGCCACCTAAGTAGTTACTACTTGCTATGCCTTATTTGTCTTACTATAAGCATTGTATTTCCACCGTGCCAGCAGGCTGATGACCACCAGTGCACCGACGATATAGTACACAAAATCGGGTATGGGTACAGGATCTCCTGCAGCGTACGAGTGCAATCCCGAGAGGTAGTAATTCACCCCGAAATACGTCATGGCCACCGAGGCCCAACCGAACAAGGTTGCCACATTGAAAGCGTACAAGCCCCTCAGACCGGGAATAAAACGCATGTGCAGGATAAATGAATACACCAAAATGGTGACCAAGGCCCAGGTTTCTTTGGCATCCCAGCCCCAGTATCTGCCCCAAGATTCGTTGGCCCAAACACCACCCAAGTAGGTGCCGATACTGACCATAAACAGACCACCGATGAGTGTCATCTCGCTGATATAGGTCATTTCTTTGATGATCCGATATACCCGTTCTCCATTTTTTTGGTTTCCAAAAATCATGAAGACCAAGTTCAGTACGCCGATGATCGCGCCCAATACCAAAAATCCATAGCTGCCGGCTTCCAAAGATACATGGATGGTGAGCCAGTAAGATTTCAGTACCGGCACCAGCGGGGTGATTTCCGGATCCAGCCAACTCAGCCCCGCAACCATAAGAATGGTGGCAGATAATACGGTAGTAGCCGCCAATCCGCCGAAGGATTTTCTGGAAAAAATAAGGCCTGCTAAAACGGTTGTCCAGCCGATATAAATGAGCGATTCATAGCCATTGCTCCAAGGTGCGCGGCCTGATATATACCAGCGCAATCCCAGTCCCAATGTGTGCATGAAAAAACCAAAAAACAAGAGACCAATCGCTGCTTTGGAAGGCAGCCGCATGGTGAGTTTTGGGTTAAAGACAGAAGAGAACAGCAGTCCTAAAAATACCAGACCGAGCAACCCGTACAGGAGGCTGAGCCGGTTAAAAATATTTAGCTTGTTCAGCAGGAGTTCCGCGTTTACTTGGCTATCCCATGGCAATATCGCACCACCGTACTTTTGTTGGTACCGATCCAACTCTGTGACCATCTGATTTACCCTGCTCCAGTCATTGTCTTGTATGGCGGTATTCAACGCAGGAATGTACATGGGGTAAAACTGTTCCATGATACCGCCTTTTGAAACTGTATTGTGTTGGTGGGGTGCATCAGCTGGCGACATCCACGTATTGGAGGTGTCTCCAGGCACTGGGAACACCTTCAAAAAACTTCCGGAGAACACCATGCTGCAGATGTTCACTTTCTCGTCCAATTTCACCAATTCCTTTTCAAACACCCCTCGGTCACGCGGTGCGGCGTTGAAAGCATTGCGAACCTCCGCTTTCAACTTATACTCGCCATTTTCGCGAAAAAAATCGTTGTAAGACGCCAAATCGCCGGTTACTTGGAGTATTTTCCGAATCTCTTCTTGTTTTCCAATTTTTATGAGGGGCACATTGTACCATTCTTCCGGGTTATAGGCCATTCCGAGTACAATCTGCTCCGCGGTCAGCCCCAACAGCGTTTCTTTGTGGGAAAGTTTTCGAACGACCTCACTGGCGTAGGTGTTCATGGGTTTCAGTCGGCCTCGGTTATCCTGCACCAATAAGTTGCCAAAACGCGCAGCATGGTCGCGGCTGATTTCCTGTATGGGTGGGGTTGGTGGACCGCCAAATCCCTGGGTAGATAGGCCCATGAGAAAAGTCAGCAAGAGCAACGTGAACGTTTTGTCAGACTGTCTCATTTTTTTGATGTTTTCGGCCAACTGTTGAAAGCGGCTACTTTTGGTTAAAAGCGTCAGCATCATACCCAGTGTCAGCAACAAGTACCCGAGGTAGGAAATCCAAGTGCCAGGTGCATCGTGGTTGACACTCAGGTAGGTACCCAATTCGTCTTGGTCGAAGGATGATTGAAAAAATCGGTAGCCGTTGTAATCCAAAATATTGTTCATGAAAATCCGCTTGTCGCGCACCAAATTATTGTTGTTGTCAACCAGCGTCACCTCGCTGGCATAGGAAGACGCGCTGTTGGTGCCGGGGTACCGTTCCATGATAAAATCTTTCAGTTTGATGGCGAATGGCAGTATTACCCTTTTGGCGCCGTACGCAACAGCAACAGAGCAGTTTGAAAATGTTACAACGCCTAGCTTGCCCTCTTCTCCCTGTTTTCCTGAAATGAACAAGTTCCTTTCTTCTCCGTTAAGGGTTATTTTCATTTCCAGTCCCCCCATTCCGGTACTGGCCATTTTGGGTGAGGAGGAGGATATTTCAGATGATGCATTTGGTTTGAAATCACCGAATACGAAACTTTGTACACCATTGGAGTACATACTGCGCAACAGCAGTGGGTGGTAAACGCCCGGAGCGAGGGTGTCGCGCGTTTGAGTAGCCATGACCATCTGGCTGAAAGGAGTAGCTGCCAGAAAGGACAGATTGTTGTTTTCGTACTTGATGTTGAAAGCGTCTGGGTCCTCGGTATTGCCGAAATTGAATAGGGTGCCATGGATATTAATTTTGTCCAAGTAATGAACAAAATACTCTTCTCTCCCCCCCATTCCCCCGATGACGACCTTCAGAATGGGCACGCCATTGGGATCCTCGGTGAGTGTTTCTTTGGGGTTGGGAATAAACTTGACGACCTCGGCCTTGAGTTCCTGGTTGCCGATCAGATAAGATTGTTGAAAATGGTTGTTGCCCAACGTGGCAAACAAGACAGGCTCTTCGAAGGCGTATTTCTTTCCTTGCTGTTGCACTTGAAACAACAGATGCGTTTCAGATGACAGAAAGGAATTGGAGGCGCTGCCTTCCCGAATACCCATCATGCCTTCACTGCCAAAATAGCGGGTTACACCGGCGCCTATCAAAATGATGACCATGGCGGCATGAAAAGTCAGGGTGGCCCATTTTTTTTGTTGCACCATTCGAAAGCGGACAATATTGGTCAGGAGACTGATGCCGAACAGCACCAAAAGCAATTCAAACCAATGTGTTTTAAAAATTACTTTTTGGGCTGAACTGGTGCCGAAGTCGTTTTCTATGAATGTTGCAACACCGATGGAAGCGGCGAACAAGATCATGTAAAGACCTGCTGCGGAGGTAGAAAATAACTTATTGAATATAGTTTTTAGTACGTGCATTGCTGGTGTGTTAAAATTGCGGGAGAATCGCTTCAAGAGAATCGCAACAGTTTTGAAAAAAGTTTCCATAATGCAAATATAGGCTTTTTTTTCGATTTTTTTAGCCTTTGGCCTATTTTAGCGGGGATTCTGCACAACTTAATATACAGCGTGATGCCGAAGGAAACTGACGAATCTCAATGAATTCTTTGACCTGAATCAAATATCTAGGAACTTCCTATGCTGAACTTTGTCGGGAATGGTAATCAAGAGCAACTGCTTTTGTGGCGTCCTGTATTGTTGGGATGATGTCCAACACGAAACACCAGCGGTGTGGGTTTGCGTAAATTTTCTGAAAATATTAACCAAAAAGGCCATGTTTAAAGACAGATTCGATGCCGGAAGGCAGTTGGCAAAAAAATTGCGACACTATAAAAACCGTGATGGGGTCATCCTTGCGGTACCACGTGGCGGCGTTGAAGTTGGCTATGTTGTGGCCAAGGAACTTGGTCTGCCATTGGAGGTTGTGTTGTCCAAAAAAATTGGTCATCCCATTAATGCTGAATTTGCGATAGGCGCCGTCAGTTTGGAGGGCGTGGTGTTTAGCAAACGCCCGGATGTATCCGATGATTACATCAACAAGGAAGTCGTTCGACTGCGTCAGTTGCTGCGAGAACGCTATAAAAAATACTATGGCGACCGAAAGCCGACCAGTTTAGAGGGTAAAATAGTTATCATCGTTGACGATGGTATAGCCACAGGAAACACCTTGTTGTCCACGGTAGAACTGGTCAGAAAGTATCATCCTGAGCGGGTAATGGTGGCCATTCCTGTTGCCCCGCCGGATTCCCTGAACAACGTTTGTTTGGCGGATGGGGTAGACGAAGTGGTTTGTTTGCTTACGCCCAATAATTTCTACGCAGTCGGTCAGTTTTATGAAAATTTTGATCAGGTGGAAGACGATGAAGTCATTCGTTTGCTGCAGGAGGTATGGGAGCCCAAGCAAAAGTCGGGCCATGCCAAGCAGTTGCAGAATCAGTAAGGGGGTTGGTGTTGTCGTCAGGCCTTAGAAGCAGTATTGTTGCTTTGCTGTAGGCTTGGTGTTCTGATGCCGGGGAGAACTTAGTTGGGGGTGGGTGGTTTATTCCACCGCGTGTTTTTCCATACTTTCTGTTCTTCTTTCGTGAGGAAGGTCCAGGCGACGATGCGGCTTGTTTTGTTGCCTTGGCCCATGGGAATGGTTTTGACCGTTGTCGCATTGGCTTTTGCGAGCGCTTCGAGGGCATTTTTCACGTGTGATTGTTTTGCGATCAACGTAGAAAACCAAAAAACGGAAGTAGTGAATTGTCGGCTTTGTCGGATCATGTTTCGAACAAACTTTTCTTCTCCACCATCACACCACAATTCCCCGTTTTGTCCACCAAAATTCAGGGTTAGGGTCGTGATTTTTTGATGGCTCAGGTTGCTGAGTTTGCGCAGGGTTCCGGCTTGAGCCTCTTCCAATGAAGCGTGAAAGGGAGGGTTACAAACAGTCACGTCGATGAATTCGTCCTTTTGAATCACCCCGTAAAAAATATCCATGGGGTTTGTTTGCAACCTGAGTTGGACATTATCTTTCAGCGAGACGTTGGCATCAACGATTTTTTGAGCGGCTTCAATCGAGATGGGGTCAATGTCGGAGCCAATGAAAGACCAGCCATATTCTCTGTTTCCGATGATTGGATACACGCAATTGGCGCCAACGCCGATGTCTAGACAACGTATTTTATGGCCCATGGGGAACATTCCGTAGTTGTTCACACACAACAGTTCCGCGATGTGGTGGATATAATCGGCTCTGCCGGGTATGGGTGGGCACAGGTAATTCGGCGGAATATCCCAGTTTTCAATACCGTAATATTGCTTTAGGAGCGCCCTATTGAGCATTTTCACGGCCTCGGGGTTGGAGAAATCAATGGTTTCGTCATCGTATCGATTCCGGGCAACAAACGGTGCCAACTCCGGACAACACGTTGTGAGCGCGTTGAAGTCGTATCGGTCACGATGCCTGTTTCTGGGGTGAAGTTTTGATTTTTCTGGCGGATGTTCTTTTTTATCTGGAAGCATGGGCGTGTATGGTCGGTGATTTCCGGCGGCGGCATGTGCCCTTCGTTGGAAAGTGCAAAGATGCGTATTAGGGTGCGAAATTAATCTCGATTCAGTTGATACAATGTCATCAACCATCTTGGATTGGCCTAAAAAAATTTGCCATCATAAGAAAGACGCCCCCGACGATGCCATGTTTTGAAGTGTGCAAGTGGCGTAGAGGGCCAATAATGAGGTGTTTATTGTAAAAAATACGCGTTTAACTTGCTTGTATTGCAATAAATATTTACTTTTGCGTCCCTTTTTCTGAGAATTTCATTTTTTTTCACATAACAGACTCATAATGAGACATTACGAAGTCACCTTCATCGTAGATCCAGTCCTGTCGGGCGATGAAGTAAAAGCGACAGCGGAACACATCCAAAAAGATCTCAAGAACTTTGGTGCAACAATCGTTGCCGTGGATGAAACGGGCCTCCGTCAATTGGCCTACCCGATCAACAAGCGCTCTACGGGCGTTTATTACTGCATTGAGTTTGGTACAGAAGCCGCTGATTGGTTGGCTAAGTTCGAACTAAACATGAAGCGCAACGAACGCTTGCTCCGCTACCTTACGGTTAAATTGGACAAGTTTGGCGTTAAGTACAATGATGACAAACGGAGTGGCCGCATAGGTTCGCGCAAAAAGAAGGAAACAACTTCTGCCGAAACAGCATCGCCAGCCCCGGTTGCAGTACCGGAAGAACAAAAAGTTTCAGCGCCTACCGTGGTAGACCTTGACGCTTAATTTCCAGAAATTCACCATTAACTTTCACTTTCAATACACAGAAAGATGGCTGCTTCAAGAGAAGATGTAAAGTTCCTCAGTAACCCTAAAATTGGGCTTCGGAACAAAAAATATTGCCGTTTCCGCAAATTCGGCATCAAGTACATTGATTACAAAGATTCAGATTTCCTCCTTCAGTTCATCAACGAACAAGGCAAATTGCTTCCACGCCGTATCACAGGCAACAGCCTGAAATACCAGCGCCGTGTTGCATCGGCAGTAAAGCGCTCGCGCCACTTGGCCATTTTGCCATTCGTTGCCGATTTGATGAAATAAAGCCGATCCTGCCTGTTTTTTGGGTGGGATGTGCTGTAATTTGAATTTTTCAAACTTTTTTTACCATGAATATCATTCTGCTCGATCATATCGAAAAGGTAGGCGCAAAGCACGACGTCGTGAAAGTGAAAGACGGCTTTGGGCGGAACTACCTGATTCCCAAAGGTCTGGGAATTGTTGCCAATAAACCCAACTTGGCCCGTCTCGAAGGGTTGAAAAAACAGTCTGCAAAAAAAGAGGGCGCCGTTATCGCAGCCTTCCAAGAAATAGCAGCTAAATTGAAAGGCGTTACGCTGAAAATATCAGCCAAAGCCGGTGACTCTGGTCGCCTTTTTGGCTCGGTTACCAGCCAGCACATCGCCAAGGCGCTTGCTGCGCACGGTGTTGATGTGGACAAACGCATCATCGAAATGCCGGAAGAAGTGAAAGAGCTCGGCGACTACAAAGCAACCATTAAATTCCACCCTGCTGTTCAGACGGAGGTGGCCTTTGAAGTGGTTTCTGGTAGCGGCGACGCAGAATAATACGCGCTTGCAATACTATTTGCCCTGCATTGTTTCAGTGCAGGAGGTTTTATTGCCAAGTTTCCGTACAACGATGGCAAAGCGAAATCGGTCTGAATGACTGGTTTCGCTTTTGCTGTTGTGTCCAAGGTATAACTTTGTAACTGATTAGTTAGCACGCTGTATGGCAAAAAATGGCTACTTTTTTGTCTCAGACGCGACCATGCTAACCAGTTACACAACTTTTACAACCTACATTGCATGAGAAATACCATTATTCGCCGGGTTATTGTGTTGGGCGCCATTGCTTGCCTGAGTCTGCTGACCGTTCAGACATACTGGGTGTTGCGTACATGGGATTTACAGGAGCGCGAGTTCAATCGAAAAGCCAACCAAGCCTTGCTCGACGCAGCCAATCAATTGGCGCAAATGAACGTATTTGCCCTGCCCACCAAAAAACTGGTCGAGCAGGTATCGTCTAATTATTGGGTAGTAAACGTCAACAATGTTTTTGAGGCGAACGACCTGGAGTATTGCCTCGACAAGGCATTTGAAACCCAAAGTTTGAAAGAAGATTACCAGTACGGTATTTTCGACTGTTCCAGCGACCAGATGGTGAAGGGCAAATTTGTCAAATACTCTCCTGGCGCGGAAAACAAAGTGGAACTTTCAGAGCCATTGCCCAAGCACCAGGACAGCGATTTTATATACTATTTTGGCGTTCAGTTTATCAGTAAAAGCGGTAATATCCTGAGCAACATGTGGATAGTCATTGCTTTTACAGTGCTGATGCTCATCACGCTGGCATTCTTTATTTACTCCATGATTGTCATCTTGCGCCAAAAACAATTGTCGGAGCTTCAGCGCGATTTCATCAACAACATGACCCATGAGTTCAAAACACCCATTTCAACCATTAATATTTCTACGGACGTGTTCATTCAAAACGATAAAATCAAGGATGATCCTCGTTTGAGCCGCTATGCCCTGATTATAAAAGAGCAAGTGTTGCGCTTGAACACACAGGTAGAAAAGGTTTTGCAACTCGCTAAAATAGAGCGAGACAACATCGAATTGAACGTGGAAGAAATCGATTTGGCCATGCTGATTCAACATATTTCCCCCACCATCGAAATGAAAATCAACGATAAACAGGGACAACTACACCTAGATTTAGACGCTGAAAATGCACTTGTCCGCGCAGATAAACTACACTTAACCAACATTCTGCACAACCTTGTGGACAATGGTGTGAAATATTCCGGGGAAAAACCGGATATTAGAATTGGGCTGCGTAACCAGGGGAAGTTCCTCGTGTTGTCGGTTCAGGACATGGGTATTGGTATTCCCAAGGATCACCAAAAGCGTGTATTCGATAAGTTTTATCGGGTTCCAACGGGCAACGTCCACAATGTAAAGGGATTTGGACTGGGGCTTTTTTATGTGAAAACCATGTGCAAAGAACATCATTGGAAACTCGATCTTCAGAGTGAAATGGGCAAAGGGACATTGATTGAGATATCTATGCCACAGGGATGATGAAAAGTAACTGGTTGGGTGGCACGCGGTCTGTCCCAAAAGTGGCATATTTTTTGCCATAATTCGTAGATTTTTTTGACCGTAGCGCTGCTACGGCCTACAAAAATCTGCTACGGCTGGCAAAAAAAAGGCCATTTTTTTTGTCTCAGACGAGACCACGCTAAACAGTTACAAGATAAAAATAAAAAATTGGTCAAAATACCCTTGCTTTGCTTGGAATTTTTATGCCAATGGATCGATCAGGTGATCATTTCTGGTGACCGAAAAAAGGCTGTTGTCTCTTTGTAGTTAAGTCTCTCTATACGTTTTATGAAGTCTTTCGCAGAAAAATCACAGGAGAAAAAAAAACGAACGGGTACCAACCAAGGGTCGAAATCATCTGCTCCGGCGGAGTCGTCATTGGTTGACAATCGCCCTCAAGCAGCTCAACTACAAACTTTGCAGGCAGATGCAGCCAGGGGGCCTCAGGTAAGCCAGCTGATGGCTTATCAGGCGATGGCCGATAGCAGTCCGAAGGTGAAAAAGTTTGAGCGCGGCAATGGCGACGAGGAAAGGGCGGCGCAAAATGCTACAACAAATCATGCTGGACTTGAAAATGAATCTGCCGCATCTGATACGTTGCAGTTTAGAATGGGTGACGAATCATCTTCCTTCCAACAAGCAAGCGTTTCAGCGCCGGTCGTTCAAAGGAATGAATTCACCGAGGAACAAATGGCTGCTTTTTCTGCAAAACAGATTGAAGCCAGAAATGCGGAACTCGGGGCCATATCGAAAGGTGTTCAAAACAGACAAAACAATGGTTTTTTAAATGAACGCGAGGAAGGTGAGGCCGCAGCTAGTTTCCAGGATATTTACGATGGGTCATTGGCAAGTTTGGCCGAGGCTTTGTTTACGCATCCTGCCGGGGCAAAAGCCCTCAAGGATGCTCAATTGATCAATATCTTAAAAGTTAATTTTGAGTCCAATTGGTTTAAAGCTAAAATGTGCTTAACCACAGACGTTTGGCCTGGCGTGACAGGTACCCGCCCCCCTCATGAATCCAGTATGGTGCTCATGCAAGCCATGGTGAACATGCGGGGAAGGGTATGGGATAAATTCGTCAGCAAGAATCAAGCTAAGATCAAGGCTGCTGTGGAGGCGCAAAAAGTCGCAGGCGGTGAGTTTGCCAATCTTAAAAACCCTGAAAAATTCAACGATAACTTTGGCTTGAAAGAGTCCGTTGGTTCAGAATCGGTTACGTCTGACATTGATTTATCCGCAAAGGGTGAAAATACAGAAATCGGCGTGGCCATGATCAATGCCGCATTCAACAAAGAGTTTGGAACCGAACCAGGCGCTTTCTTTGACATCAATGTGTACTCTTCCGATTGGATGTTTAAACCAACAGAAGTAATTGAAGCCAAGGTTGTCAAAAAGACGCCAACCTCTGAAGCCAAGACAACCACAGGGAAAGAGCTCAGTGCGGAGAATCAAAAGAAGAAGGACGATAAGAATGAGGTGTGGGCCATGGTGAAAATTCGCAGAAATATGGGGCCGGATGATTGGGAAACGTACAAATCGCAACTTTTAAGCAGCGTAAGTTCCCCCGCGCCTGAAACTTTGTCGCCCCAGCAAGTCCAAGCAGAAAGTGCTCAAAAGGCTGAGCTTATCTCAAAATTCGCCAGTGTGGACACCGAGTACACCACTTTTCACAATACCGTTGCCCGTGAAGTGGCAGGCATGAAGGCGGCGGTTGCCCACGAAGAGAATCGGCAGAGAAGTGCCTTTGAAGATCGAAATGGGAAAGATCACCACGCAGAAGAAGCGATGGAGATGGCGGCATCCAACAGGCAATATGAAAAAATTATCCTGCAGGTAAAAGAGCTGAGGTTACAAATAAAGCGGTTGAACGATGAAAACCAAGAAGGAAATCGTGCAACAATTGAGGAGCTCTTGCTGCAGGTACACGATGGTGTGGCCCGTGGACTAACCTATGCCAATGAAGTGTATGCCACCGAAGGGGCGGTATTGCACACCGTTTTCGGCAATCAGGGCGCAAAAAAAGAATTGAAAGAAAGAAAAGGCAAAGGAGAAGATATTGTTGATGTGCAATACTTACTGACAAAAGAGCAATACCTACAGTCACTCCATGAAAACGTAGGCGACTCGTTGCATTCGCTTAATCACAATAAACATGATCCTCAATATGCTGTGTACAGGGCCGGAAAATACCTTGCACGCCTTTGTGACGCTGCTGACAATCTGGTTACGAAAGACGTTGCCCTAGGGATACCGGGATATACCACTTTGGCCGAAATTGGCGCAAAATCTGTGCTGGAGAAAGATCTGGAGGCTGGGAAGGACCCGCTTGCCGTACGCAATACCAACTCTTTCTTCTCACAATATGAGGCGGGTGATTTGAGTGTAGTAAAGTCGTTAACAATTGGACTAGGAGCCAAAGCGGCTGCGATCTATAAAAAAAGGTAACTGGTTAGGTGGCCGCGTCTGGCCCAAAAAGGCCCATTTTCCGCCATCCTTCGCAGATTTTTTTGACCGTAACGCTGCTATGGCCTGCAAAAATCCGCTTTGTCTGGCAAAAAATGGCCACTTTTTTGTCTCAGACGCGACCACCCAACCAGTTACAAAAAAAGTAAACCATGAACCATTGGAGAAATTTACTGAGCCAAGACGTGCAGGCTTTTAATCTGGAAATTGCGGCGATCCCCCTTGAAGACCGCAACATGTTTAGATCGACGGATCTTTCAAATCTTGATTTGGTAGCGGTAGACCTAAAAAATTTTGATCTGACGGGTTCAAACCTGACCGGCAGTAAGGTGTCGGGCTATATGCTGTCAACTTGCCGATTGGAACATACCGTGTTAAAGGACATCGTGCTGGACAAGGAATGGTGGTCCGAGGTGCTTGCGACGATCGTAAAGATATGGGCGGGAACGGATCGTTGGAATGCATCCAAAATCCCGGATTTTCCGATTGTGCTGAGCGGCGCCAATTTTTCGGATGCTCAATTTGCAGGAATAGATTTTAGCGATGTTTCTTTTACCGCGTGTAATTTTCAGCGCAGTCATTTTATCCGGGCAATCCTGAACGATGCGTCTTTTAACGCCTCGGAGATGAACCAGGTCATCATAAAAAATATCAGCGCGTACAACGTATCTTTTCAACGCGCAAACTTGATGGACGGGCACTGGCTGGATGTAGCATTGGCTGACGCAACGTTGGCGGAGTCTAAGTTGCACAATACCGTTTTTCACCAGGTTCATTTCAACAATGTGTCTTTCAATCAGGCGCATTGTCAAGGCTGTACTTTTGAGCAATGTACCTTTGACCGGTGCCTGTTTTTTGGTACGGACTTATCGAGCGCGACATTTGTCGGCTGTCAGTTTAACCAATCCACGCTTGAGCACGCAAAAACACAAGACATCACCATAACCCCATGATGGTTCAGGGGTTATGGCGATGTCAATCATGCGTGAAATACTTTACGCAAGGGTGTTTATTCCCGGTTGCTTTCCCGGACCATTGTTCGTATTGCGTCATTGAAATGCGTTGATGCTACGAGTTTTTCGAGGGAGACATGGGATCTATACCGCCAGTAGTGCTTGGGGTTGGCGGGTATGTTGATGCGCTCATCCTCCGGATGGTCGCGGCGCAGGGTCTCGTCCATGCCGAGTAGGTCTTGGAGTTGGAAGATGGCCCACATGGCCGGCGAGTGAAAATGTTGTGACAGGATGGTGTGTACAATCCAGGGTTCGCAGGAGGCGGGTGCTTGGCCCGGACATTGCAGTATTTCGTTGTAAAATTTTTGTGTCAAATGGAGGTCTTCTGTCCACCATCCACGCAGGACAGGCATGTCGTGGGTACCTGGGGTAATAACGCTCAGGTAAGGGGCATCTTTTGGATGGAGGAAAGCAGTGCCAGGCGCTTTGGGCATTCGCTGAATTTCGAGGCTGAGGAGGCCCAGTTTTTGCATCACACCTGGCACGCAGCCTGGCACCAATCCGAGGTCTTCGCCACATACCAGCATGTTGGTGGATCGTTTGAGGGCCGGCAGTTTTTCCAGTGCCTCTTGTGCCCAAAAATCATCTTGTCTGCGGTAGAAGTAATCAATATAGAGCGCTTTCAGAGGGGCTTTGACATCGTTGGGCAGGTATCGGAAGGAGGACGTTTTGTCCATGTCGAATCGAAAAGCGCCTTTCCATTCTTTTCCGTCATCGGCGGGCTGCCCGAGTAGGACAACATTGGAGATCAGGTCAAAAAGGCCTTGTTTTCGTTTGTCGGCTTTGTCGGCGGGTGATTTTGACTCAAAAAATGCGGATACTTTGCGCTGTGTGTTGAAATCGGGAAGTAGTTCAAAACGGCCATCGGGGAGTTCCTTCAGGCAGTGGTTGATGATCCATTCGGAATCTTCCGAGAAAACTTCATGGAGTACTTGTTGGTTGATGAAAGGTTTGCACAATCGTTCGTAACTGAACCCAATTCCGCGATCATAAAACTCTTGTTCTGTGACGGGAATTGCGGGAGAGAAGTATCCTAAAATTCCTTCCACCGCATCGAGTGGAATACTCCAGATACGGAAAAAGCCAAGAATATGGTCGATTCGGAAAGCGTCAAAATAGAGGCTCATTTGTTCGAATCGCTGGCGCCACCAGGCGAAGTCGTCCGCTTGCATGCGTGCCCAGTTATAGGTCGGGAATCCCCAGTTTTGCCCTTTTTCAGCAAATGGATCCGGCGGTGCGCCGGCCTGCACGTCCATGTTGTACAGGGTAGGTTCCACCCAGGCATCGGCAGAATTGCGGTAAATCCCGATGGGCAAATCGCCTTTCAGGGCCAAACCCCGCGCATGCGCATACTCCACCGCCGCTTTTAGTTGTTGGTGGAGGTGCCACTGTACGAATAGGTGTAGGGCAATTTGGTCGAAAGCAGGATTTTTTGGATCCAACAGATGTTCAATTTCTGACGCCGAATAGTTGGCGTGGGTGGGCCACAGGTTAAAGTCCGGCGTTTCATTGGTATCGCGGAGCCAGCAAAAGGCAGCATAGGCGTCAAGCCAGTGTTTGTTTTCTATGTAGTATAATTTCCAGTCTTCATCGATCAGCCACGCTTCTTTTTGCAGTGCATATAGTTGGCGTAATAGATGCCACTTAAGCTGTACAACGGATTCGTAATCAACTGAATCAAGAGCATTGAGGGCTTGCTGTTCCTTCGAGTAAGGTTTCCAGATGCTGGCGTATTTACTGCCTGCCACCTGTCCAATATTGATGTAAATGGGATGAAGGGCAAAGACAGAAACGGGTGCGTATGGGTATGAGTCCATCCAAGTATGGGTGGAAGTGGTGTCGTTGACAGGAAGCAGTTGGATCATTTTCATGCCCACGGACTGGGCCCAATCGACCAACAGGTGGATATCGGTAAATTCACCTACGCCCCAACTTTGTTCAGAACGGAGGCTAAATACAGGGATAGACACCCCTGCCCCCCGCCAGGTGTTGTGTGGAATTCTGACAAAACCATCGTGGGTGACGCCGGAAATATACGCTGGGGTACCGCTGGAACGGATCAGCATCCTGTTACTGCCATCTTCAAAACCCAAGAAGCACTTTTCTTGTGTATCCCAAATCCCATATTTATACGCCAACGGATAGTGTTCATTGGACAAGTCTAGTCGGATGGTCCACCAATTACCATCTTTGTGGAGCAGGATTGGGGCATCGGTTTCCCAATGTCCCAGCACTTTTCCGTGTCCCAAGATACAGACGGCTTCATTGGGCTTGAGCAGTGGTGCTTTTACCCGAAAAACGAAGTCGCCAGAAGTGGGAGGCGTGTTCGGGGCAATGGTTGGTGGATTCAGGTGAAAAGACTTCGTAAAAAAAACGTTTTCGAGCGCTCCAATGGGGTTCCAATCATCAAAAAGCTGGATATAGTGGGGATCACACCCCGCAAGATCGAGTTGGCGTTCAGACTCCCACTCGGTGGTCATGGCGCCATCCGCTGCGCGGAAATGGTATTGCCAATGCAGCGTATTGGACTTACTCGGATCAACATCAAAAGTCCCTTCCCACAAGTCGTCGTTGAGGTATTCGAGGGGTTGAATCGGCTGCTGCTGGAGGCTGATGAAAAGGGATTCGCCGAATTGGGTGCGGTATCTAAGATAAAACTGGACTTTCATGAAATGGGTGCTTGAATTGAATGCGGGGCAAAAGTAAAAAGTCATACGTGCTGTGTTACCTTTGGCGCAAAGTCATTCTGACAAAATTAATGATTAGTCAAAATATGAAGCAAGCCAACACCTCCGCCCCCAAGCGACTTTCCTTGCTAACAGCCACATTTATTGTCTCTGGCAGTATGATAGGCTCTGGAATTTTCATTGTAAGTGCCGACATGTCTCGAGTTTTGGGCAGTCCTTTTTTGTTGCTGCTGGCTTGGGTTATTACCGGTGTAATGACCCTCATTGCAGCACTTTCGTATGGTGAACTGGCAGGGATGTTTCCCAAATCAGGTGGTCAGTACCAGTATTTGAAGGAGTCATACGGTGAGATGGTGGCGTTTTTATTTGGTTGGGCCATGTTTGCTGTGATACAATGTGGCACCATTGCTGCGGTGGCGGTGGCATTTGCCAAATTTACCGGCGTATTGGTTCCGGCGCTTGGTCCCGATCATATTGTGGCAGACCTTGGGTATATAAAAATTTCTGCTGCACAATTGTTGGCCATCGCTTCATTGTTGGTATTGACTTGGCTCAACACCCGCGGGTTACAAACGGGTGCGTTCATTCAGAATGTACTGACGGCAACCAAGGCACTTTCGTTGGGGTTGCTGATCTTGCTTGGGCTTTTTGTCTATCGGAATGCGGAGGTAGTGTCTTTAAATTTTGGCAACTTTTTTTCCAACATCCATGGAACGGGCTCCCTCAGTTTGGTTGCGGTATCGTCGGCTATTGGCGTTGCCATGGTTGGTTCACTTTTTTCCAGTGATGCGTGGAACAATGTGACCTTTATTGCTGGCGAGATCGACAATCCGAAGCGCAACGTGCCACTGGCGTTGGCTTTTGGTGTTTTTGGTGTTACTATTTTATACCTTCTGGCCAACATCAGTTATTTGTGTGTGCTTCCTTTTTGGGGCGATACCAACGACACAACCTTGTTGGGCAAGGGTATTCAGTATGCGACGCAGGATCGGGTGGGTACGGCGGCCTTGACGGCCATGTTGGGTGCAGGAGGCGCCTTGTTGATGGCAGTTATGATCATGATTTCGACGTTTGGATGCAACAATGGGCTGTTGTTGGCGGGTTCACGGGTGTATCATTCCATGGCAACAGATGGTTTGTTCTTTGATAAAATGAAAAAACTAAACGCCAATGGCGTGCCTGAGTTTGCGCTTTGGGTTCAATTTGGTTGGTGCGCGGTCCTTTGTCTTTCGGGGCGTTACGGCGATTTGCTGGATTACGTCATGTTTGCTGTCATGTTATTTTACATGTTGACGGTTGCGGGCATATTCATCCTTCGGAAAAAAAGGCCTGACTTGGAGCGGCCATACAAGGCATTTGGGTATCCACTGTTGCCGGCATTGTACATTGTGTTGGCGGGTTTATTTACCGTTAACCTGCTGTTTACCAAGCCGCAGTTTACGGTCCCCGGATTGCTCATCGTTGGCATCGGCTTTCCATTGTATTATTGGGCAAAATCTCGGCGCAAATAAATTATTGGAAAAAGTCAACTATTTTTCATTTTCTTGGGAAAGTTTCCCTTTAATCGCTACCTTTGCGGGCATTTTTAGCATAAGGTATCATTTTTAGCAAAGAATACGATGGAAATCATTGCATTGCAAGGCCACCGGAAAGACGGCTCCGGAAAAGTTGAGGCAAAAAAAATCCGCCGCACAGGACATATCCCTGCGGTGATGTATAAAAGTGGTGGTGGGGAAGCCTTCCATTTCACACTCGCTGCTACGGAGGTTCGTCCGCTGGTATTCACGCCAAAATTCAAGATGGCTGAAATCACGCTTGATGGAAAAGTTCACAAAGGCATTGTGAAAGACATACAGTTTCACCCAGTGTCGGAAGAGGTATTACACCTTGACTTTCTGGAGCTTGTGCCGGGTATGAAATTCAAGGCGACGGTCCCCGTTCGCTTTGTAGGTTCTTCCAAAGGCGTCAAAGAAGGCGGTAAGTTTATCCCACGGATGCGTTCAGTACATATCCTGACCACACCAGAGTTTGTGGTAGATGAAGTATCTGCGGATATTTCTACTATGGAACTTGGCTCTACGATTCGGGTAAAAGACATCCAATTGCCGAATGGTGTTGAGATTATGAATACGCCAGCAGTTCCGATTGCATCGGTAGAAGTTCCGCGTGCTTTGCGCGGAAAATAATCAGGGCGCTGTTTTACAGTGTTTTTGGTGAGGGAGTAGTCTGTACTGTCTTTACCTGTTTTATACGAAAAGAGCTATTCCACATCGGGAGTAGCTCTTTTCGTGTTTTTTTAATTACTTGGCGGTACACGGTGTCTGGCCCCAAAGGCTTTATTTTTGCCATACTTCGCTCATTTTTTTGACGGCAGGGTTATGATGGCGGGTATAAACCCGTTTTGTCTGTAAAAAAGGCGGCTTTTTCATCTCAGACGCGACCAGCTTACCAGTTAAAGTAAAAATTCCCGAACTTTACACTTCAACAAATTTTCATTGATGCAGAAACTGTGGGTGCCTTTGGTTGGTTTTATCTCGCTGACTATTCCGTTGTTGTGGGCTTTCGGCAATTCCCGGCAAATAGCGCCAGTAACGGAAGTCCAAGCGTCCATTCCGCCTGAAAATTACCCAAAGGATTATTTTATCCCTCCGGTGTCAGGGGCTATTCACCTGACCGGTACCTGCGGGGAGTTGCGTCCCGACCATTTTCATGCCGGCGCCGACATTGATGGTCGGGTAGGCAATCCGATAGTCGCTGCCGCGGATGGATATGTTGATCGCATCAAGGTGATGTCAAACGGCTATGGAAATGTGCTTTATCTCAAGCATCCCAATGGATATACCACCGTGTATGCGCATTTAGACCGCTTTTCGCCTGATATACAGCGTTATGTAAAAGAATACCAGTATAGCCACGAGCGATTTGAGGTAGAGTTGAGTCCCCCGGACGGCATGTTTAAGGTCAAAAAGGGCCAGGAAATCGCAAAAATGGGCAACAGTGGGAGTTCAGGTGGCTCACACCTCCACTTTGAAATTCGGAGTCCAAACGGTAGGTCTATCAATCCGCTGCTTTGTGGTCTGCCGGTAAACGACAACGTTGCGCCTGAATTGCGTGACATGAAAGTGTACTTTTTGACGGACAAACGTCAGGTTTTGGGCAGCAAGGCCTTCCCATTGTTCAAGGATAAAAAAGGCCATGTCGGCCTTGAAAACGACACCATCAACTTGGGGGGCTGGCGCATTGGTTTTGGGGTGAAAGCGTACGACCGTACGACCGGCCATTTCAACGACAATGGTGTATATTCTGTAGCGCTTTGGGCCAATGATCAAATGGCATTTGAATGGCGGGCAGAATCTTTTGATTTTGATGAATCGCGTTACATGAACGCACACATAGACTACGCTGCCAAGGCGCGGTACGGGGCTTGGTTCCACCGGTGTTTTGTGTTGCCGGGCGACAAATTGAGTAACTATACGCCCACACCGAGCATGGGCGCCATTGAAATATTCAAGGATAAGCCTGTAAAAATTCGGCTTACCATTGCGGATGCTACGGGCAACTCTTATACCCTGGTTTTCTGGGTGAAGCGAGATGCCAACGCGATGGAAACCTTTCTGGGCCCGCCCTATCAACTTGACCTGCCTTATGACGCCGATAGCCGGCTCGACCTAGAAGGGTTTTCCATGCAGCTTTCGAAGGGCACACTGTATGAAAATTTGCCATTTCAGTACAACACGGCACCGGATGAGGACAGCGACGTCTATTCCCCGATGCACCATTTGCACGACAGTCGTACGCCGGTTCACCAATATTTTGACCTCAGTATTTTGCCCACCAAGTTACCACCGGCGCTGCGTTCGAAAGCAGTTGTGGCCAATTGTGGTGTAGGCCGGCCCGACAACTGCGGTGGAACATGGCAGGGGGCGATGTTGAAAACACGGGTACGGAATTTTGGCGACTATTGTATTATGGCAGATACGGTCGCGCCGAGTATCACGGCGGTAATATTTGCGGCAGATATGCGCAAGAAATCGTCCATGGCCTTCCGTATTTCCGATAATTTCGCCATCAGTGGCACAGCAGATGGTATGCGTTACCGCGGTACGGTGGATGGCAAATGGATCCTCTTTGAGTACGACAAAAAGCGGGCGCGTCTCACCCACGATTTTGATGATCACACAGTGCCGGGTGAGCATACCTTGAGACTCAGCGTAGTGGACGATCGCGGGAACGAGCGAATTTTTGAGCGCAAGTTTTTGCG
>CAIZLM010000308.1 GCA_903933805.1 uncultured Bacteroidota bacterium
CGTTATTCTTTTCGAGACCGTCTATTTTCCGCAGTAACTTTGTGTGCCCATCCAACGTATGCTGCTATGCGTGTGGAGCGTGCCACCTAACCAGTTACAATCAAATACCAAAAATACCAAAAACATCAAAATCACTTTAATCACAGTGTAGGCAGCATATTTATGGCAAAATATGGCAATATCATGGCGGTATTTCATGTTGATCAACCTACCACGACCAGCATAGAAACCATGTTAAGGGACCTTAAAACGGAATTTGTGCTTTGCGAAGGTCTTTACTTTGTCGAAACCAATTCGAAAAAGAACACCTTAGAGGTGATAAACGCCATGAACGGACTTGGCGTTCAGTATGTTTTTTTTCACAACAACATTGCGGATGGTTCCCTTGTGAAATCAAATGGCATCGACAAGGCAATGGTCGGCAAAATAAATAAAATAATGCTCAGGTAAGACGATGAAACACCAATTTTTTGTTGCGTTCCTGTTCTTAAACTTGACCCTGTTTGGTCAGAAATCGTTCAATGACTACGCCCAATTCTACCCCATTTCTGAAGCGCCAACGATACGGTTTATGTCCTCCTACACCAAACAGGAAACAATCTTGTTTGATGCCAACCCTGTCGTTAGATTCAGTCTTTTCAACAATTTCTTGAAGGGTTTGATGCAGGCGGAAAAGCTGCATACCCAAGCGTGGTATATAGCTTTCAGGCCGCAGTTGAGGATGTACACAGACAATTCACTGCCAGTCAGGACTCCTTCCTACAAAATCTTTCTGGGCACACAACACTTGTTTCGGATACCAACAACCGCGACAAACACCCAAAATTTTTGGGGATTCTCACTGGAAAGCGGGCATTTCTCCAACGGGCAAGACGGCAGTGCCTTTTCCGAATCATTCCCGGATGATTCCCCACAGAGCGACAGTATTTACCACCTCATCAACGCGTCCACGCACCTACCGGACATACTCAACCGCAGAAGTGGCAACTTTTCCACCAATTTGACCGAACTTATAGTCAATTATCGAACGTATCGCTTGGACGACGACAACCAACCCAAACAAATGCACGCCCTCAATGTTGGTTTTGTCCGGTACCACAACCGCTTTTTGGGCATTGCTGATTTTGGAGGGTTTTCCCAAAACGATATCAAAATTTACGGATACAACCGCTTGCTGCTGGGATATGAGTATATGAAGGTGTTGGAAAACCACCAGAACAAACGATACGCGATACAACAACACCTCGAAATCATCAACCATCCACACAGTTCTGTCAACCCGATTCGTGCTGAAACGAGTATTACCTTTTATCCATTCGTTCAATCTAAAGCAATCGGGTTTGTGGCCTCCTATATTTTCGGGCACGACAACTACAATTTCAGGTTTGTTGATGCAGGGCATCAGCTCACGTTTGGCATTACTTGGAGCCAGTTTCCACCGTTTGCCCTGACAAATGCCCTGTAGTAGCCCAACACATCAAGTTTTATGATGGCCAGTGGAGAGGTATTACCCCTTGGGAAAGCACCGTTTCCCAACATTTGAAGGCATTACAACAGTCTAATCACTTAAATATATGAAAAAAATATTGGTATTGTGTACCGGCAACAGCTGCCGAAGCCAGATCGCCGAAGGCTATCTCAGACATTTTGCGAACGGGAATGCTGAAATATTCAGTGCTGGTGTGGAAACACATGGCGTAAACCCATTGGCCATAGCCATCATGCAGGAAGACGGCATTGATATTTCCCACCATACTTCCAATAACGTAGAAGAATATGGCGACATTGACTTTGATTACGTCATCACGGTCTGCGACAATGCTCGAGAACGCTGTCCTTATTTTCCCACCCGCGCGGAAAAATTTCACCACAATTTTCCTGATCCAGCCAAGGCAGTAGGTACGAAAGAAGACATCATGGCATCCTTCAGGGCGGTGCGGGAGATGATCAAAGGCTACGCCCAACAGTTTGTTGAAGAACATTTGGACAAGAAATCAGACAACCCACAATAAGCCAAAACCAACGTGAGCCGCCCATGGGCCCCATCTGGTGTTTTAAAGGCCAAAAAAAATAGTCAAATGACAGTATTAATAGTAGGAAGTACAGGAATGATTGGCAAATTGATTGTACAACATTGCATAAATTCTATTGAGTTTACGGACATAAGATGTTTGGTACGCAATCCTTCGGGAACAACACATGCGAAACTAACAGAAATTGTAATTGATAATTTTGAAGATTACACCAATCATGTTGATTTGTTCAAAGACATAGATGTTGCATTTTTCTGTCTTGGAGTTTACACGGGGCAAGTTTCGGATGAAAAATTCAAGCTAATTACGGTAAATTATGCTGTTGAATTTGCTGCTGTTTTGAAACAGCAAAGCCCGAAAGCTACTTTGTGTTTGTTGAGCGGAATGGGTGCGGATCGAACAGAAAAGAGCAGCACCGCTTTTGCTAAGTACAAAGGCATGGCTGAAAATCAAATTTCAGCCCTCCATTTGAAATTTTACGCTTTTAGACCGGGATACATTTATCCGGTTGAAAAAAGAAAAGAACCCAATCTAGGGTATCAATTTTTTAGATTTACCTATCCTATCACCAAATATCTCGGCAAAGGTGCGAGCATAAAATCTACGGAATTGGCCGCAGCCATGTTCCATGTTGGATTAAAAGGCGCTACAACTGAAATAATAGAAAATCGAGCCATCTTCCAATACGTATAAAAATAGCAACTGGTTGGTTGGTCGCGTCTGAGACAAAAAAGTGGCTGTTTTTTGCCAGACGAAGCGGATTTTTGTAGGCCGTAGCAGCGCTACGGTCAAAAAAAATCAGCGAAGTATGGCGGAAAATGGGCCTTTTTGGGCCAGACAGCGTGCCACCTAACCAGTTGCTTTTTTTAGTTGGTGGTGCAAAAAGTGGTCGAAGTTTTTTTGTTCTGAGATTTCCTTGGGTGGGTTAGTTTAGTCTTTCAAATGTTCTAATCAATTGATTTTCAACAGTATGAAACTATCCTAAACTAACCCGAAATGCCAAGTTGTGGAGCTGGCGAGAGTCGAACTCGCGTCCGGACAAAGCGCCGCAACGCCTTCTACATGCTTATTCACTGATTGGTTTTTCGAGTGTGGGATTGGTTCAGTGACCGTCCTATCCACACCTTATCCTCTAGATTTCACCCTTCGGTCGAGACATCCCGTTGGGCAATCCTGCTTTTTTGATGATGCGCGGCGGCCTGTGTAGCAGGCATCAAGGCTAAGAGGGGACGCTGAGCGTGGCCCTCACGCGGCACAACAGCCATCTAATTCGTGGAATTAGGCAGCCATAGCATACTGGTTGTTGCCAGTTGATGTTTAGTCGTTATTTTTTACGGGGTAACCAACTATGCCCCGGCATGCTTACGAAGCGACTACACTTTCCCGTCAATACCAGGCAGCCCCGTATTGTTTATTGGTGTAAGCAGTCGTGCTTTCTCAAAGAACTAACGCAAAGGTAAACGAAAATTTGATCAAAAGGTTGTGTGTTGATGTGTCTGGCCAACTGGTTGTGCGTGCGTGCTACCCAAACAGTTGCGGTTTTTCATTGCTTCCGCCGCCGCCACGAAAAGGGTTAAAAAGCAGTTTTCTGCTGACAATAGAGGTTCTGCGACAGTTTTTTGGTCACATTCTTGGATGGAGACAATATTTCAAAGGGGAAAAATAGATTGATAAAATTGAAAAAAAGCTGGTATTAGAGCAATAAATGCCATTTTTTAGCCTTTTGCAGAATTTTAAAGTGTTTTTTTGGCACATATAAAAGGCAAAAAGCAAATTTTTTTCATTTTTTGACAGATGTCGAATTACCTTTGCGACCGCTACTTTGTAAAGTTGCTGCAATTTGATTTTAAAACTTTGATATTCAAATAATTAGGTAAAATGGCTTTAATCGGAACGATTCGAAAAAACGGATGGATTCTCATTGTCGCAATGGCATTGGCACTTGGCGGGTTCATTTTAATGGACGTAATGTCAAACAGCCAGCGCTACAGTGCCGGAGATGTTAACACCCTTGGTAAGGTAAATGACCAAGAGATTAAACGCAATGAATTTGAAAATTACGAGAAACTGATTTTCACAAAATCAGCGGCTACCAATACTTTCCAGATTCGCACCCAGGTTTGGGACTACTTCGTACAGGAGGCTGTTGTGAGCCAGCAAGCCGAAAAAATCGGTTTGGGCGTAAGCAAGGATGAGTTATTGGACCTTGAGTTTGGCAACAACATCAGTTCTGTTGTTGCGGAGCGTTTCAAGGGCGACGATGGCCAGCCCAACCGTGCCACCCTTGCCAGCATCAAAGCGGCCATTGACGAGGGCAAATTTGACGATCCAACCAACCGTGCTTATTGGGCGGTGCAGGAAAAAGAGGTCATCAAAAAACGCCTAGAGGATAAAATTATCGCGATGGCGTCCAAGGGGATGTACACCCCCACCTGGCAGGCTGAAATGGCCTTCAAAGAAAACAACGAGCGGTTGGATTTTCGTTATGTCATGATTCCTTACGACCGTGTTAAGGAAGGGGAGGCGCCCGTATCGGATGCTGATTACAAGGCATTTCTGGATGAAAACCCCCACTTGTACGACCAGTCGGAGGAGTCTAGGGTTGTTTCCTACGCTGAGTTTACGGTTGTTCCCACCAATGCAGACAGCGCACTTTCCCGCAATGCCGTGGCTGGTTTGATCGAAGGCTTCCGCACTGCTAAGAGCGATTCTTCTTACGTGCTGGCCAACAATGGTACCATAGATGGTGACTACAAAACAAAAACCGGTTTGTCGCCAGCGGTAGCAGATACGCTGTTGCGGATGCCGGTTGGCTCAATTGTAGGGCCATACCTCGACGTAAACGAGTGGAAGATTGCTAAAATAATCGACCGAAAAGTACTGCCTGATTCTGTGCGTGCACGCCACATCCTGATTCGCAATGCGAAGAATCCTGCCAGCGAGGCTACGGCCGACAGTTTGATGGCATTGATTGATTCCGGCAAAGAGCGCTTTGATTCGTTGGCTGTTAAGAACAGCCAAGATCCTGGCTCCGGTTCTAAGGGTGGTGATTTGGGATGGTTTCAGCTCGGCGCCATGGTGCCTGAGTTCAACGAAATATGTTTCTATACGGGCGAACAGGGCAAACGCTACAAGGTTGCTACCCAGTTTGGCTGGCACATCATCGAAATTACAGGCAAGAAGTTTATTAAAAATGAAGCAGGTGTAAAAGCGGCATTCATCGGCCGCCGCATCGAGCCGGGTAAATCAACCCAACAAGCGGCAAAAGACAAAGCGGTAGCGCTGATCCAACAGGCCAAAACGGTCACCGATATGACGACCATGGGTGGTCAGCAGGGTTTCTTGGTTCAGAATTCACCGGCTATTAAAGCAAATGATTTCGCCGTTGGTTCCATGGGATCAGGCGAGGATGCGCGCAACTTGGTGCGCTGGGCTTTTGAAGAAAAAACGACGGAAGGTTCTGTCAGCAAAGAAGTATTCGTTTTCCGCGATGCACAAGGCGGATATTTCGACAGCAAATACATTGTTGCTGGTCTGCGAACCATCCTTCCAAAGGGCGCCTCCAAAGTGGCGCTGATAAAAAGCCTCCAGGAGGCCGATACGAAAGTTAAAAATCGCAAAAAAGGCGAATACATCAAGAGCAAGATTCAGTCCAACGACTTTTCGGCCATTGCTACACAGTGGAATGCACGTCAGGATACGGTAAAAAGCGTGAGTTTCATGCAGAGCCAAGGTGGCGAGCCGCGTATTCAGGGGATTGTTTTCTCGCTGCCAGTCGGCCAAGTCAGTCCGCCCATTATTGGCAACAGTGGCGTTTATCTGGTATCGCCGCTCACAGATAAGTCGCAAACGCAAATACCAACCGACTTAACCATGTTCCGCCGCCAGGTTTCTTCTTCGGCAGTGGTTGGCGTACGCACCAATCTGATCAAATCGCTGATAAAGAATGCAGAAACGAAAGACAATCGTGCGCGATTCTTCTAAATCGTGGACTTCCCGCCAACTGCTTGTTGGCGGGAAGTTTTTTTTAGTGACTATGACTTTTTGTTGGATGGGCATACTCCATCCGCTCCAAGCTCAAATAGCCATTACTGGTTACAACCACGTAGCACTGGCTGTTCAAAACATTGACAGCAGTGCCCGATTTTACCGGGAGGTTATCGGGTTGGAACAAATTCCTGTTCCGGATGATTGGAAGGCCATTCGTGCCTGGTTCAAAATAGTGCCCGGGCAAGAACTTCATTTGTTGGCTGGCCGTACGGCGCCCGTCAGCAACAACGACCGCAACGGCGCCCATTTTTCCTTCTCCATACCAAACGCTGATCCCGTGGAGGATTACCTCAAAAAAGTGGGTATTGCCTACCACCGTCAACAGCGTTTTGACAAGGCATGGCAAATTTATATCACCGATCCTGATGGGTACGTGATAGAGTTGAATGAGCCCAAGAAAGTTGCTGCGCATTAAAAAATCGGATTTTGGATTTTTGCAACCACCTAAGTTTTTACCTTTTCTAAATAGACGGCTATTACAAAGGTTTTACGGGCGAAGATGCAGTTCGTTGAATTCGTGTAGTAGTTTTGTTCCTAAATTATTTTCTCCGCTTAAAGGCCTACCTGCCGTATCAAAGAAGCAGGGGTTGCCGGAAAGTCGGTCAACATTCATCATTCACCCTCGCGTAACGAATGAGTTGGTTCACCAAATTTCTTTCTTCTTCGATTGGCCAGAAGGTCTTCATGTCGCTGTCGGGTATATTCCTGATGCTTTTTCTCGTGGTACACCTGTTGGGTAACCTGCAGTTGCTTCATGACGATGGCGGCGAGGCGTTTAATACATACGCCTTTTTTATGACACACAATCCGCTGATTAAAACCATATCATACGCCTTGTATGCGCTTATTTTGTTGCATGCATACGAGGGACTTGCCCTGTGGCTAGGCAATCGCGCTGCCCGCGGGGGTACGCGGTATGCGGTGGCTCACACCCGCGGTACGGAGCGTTCGGCCCGCAACATGGCGTGGTTTGGCATCATCATTCTTGTTTTCATCATCCTGCACCTGTGGCAGTTTTGGTTGAAAATGAAGATGGGAGAATTGCCACCTGCGGAAGTCGCGGCTTATGACCACCCGGTAAACAACCTGTATTTGCCGGTAATGGAGGCGTTTACGAATCCGTTATACGTGATTTTTTACGTGGTTTGCATGGTGGTGATTGGCCTCCATTTGTGGCATGGCTTCTGGTCGTCTTTTCAAACCTTGGGACTTAACCACCAGCGTTACAATCCGCTGATAAAAGCCGTGGGGTATGTCTATTCCATTGGTATCTCAGCAGGTTTTGCGCTGATTCCCATTTGGATATACTTTGCCCGATAGCCCTGCAAGAGCGTTGACGGTGTTGTTGCACCGCTGCGTTTCAGCCATCAATCATACACAGAATTCACACTACCGTAAATATGGCAAATTCAACTGCCCACGACACACCGCTTGACTCCAAAATCCCGCACGGATCCATGTCCGAGAAGTGGGAAGCATACAAAGGTCACGTACCATTGGTATCGCCGAACAACAAGCGCCGCATCGATGTCATCGTTGTTGGTACAGGCTTGGCCGGTGCTGCTGCTGCTGCCTCCCTTGGCGAATTGGGGTACAATGTCAAGGCTTTCACTTTCCACGACAGCCCCCGCCGGGCGCACTCTATTGCGGCACAGGGCGGTATCAATGCTGCCAAAAACTACCGAAATGACGGAGATTCGGTATTTCGCTTGTTCTATGACACCATAAAGGGCGGTGATTTTCGTGCCCGTGAAGCCAATGTACACCGCCTTGCAGAGGTCTCCGTGGACATCATCGATCAGTGCGTGGCGCAGGGCGTTCCTTTTGCCCGTGAGTATGGTGGTCTGTTGGACAACCGTTCTTTCGGGGGTACGCAGGTATCGCGTACCTTTTATGCCCGTGGACAAACCGGTCAGCAACTGCTGATTGGTGCATACCAGGCACTGAGTCGCCAAGTGGCCTTGGGTACTGTTAAACTCTACAACCGCCACGAAATGCTCGACGTGGTGACCATTGACGGCCAATGCCGTGGCGTGATCGTTAGAAATTTGTTGACGGGCGAACTGGAACGACATTCCGGCCACGCCGTCGTGTTGTGTACTGGTGGATACGGCAACGTATTCTATTTAAGCACCAATGCCATGTTGTGCAACACCACCGCAACTTGGCGTGCACACCGCCGTGGCGCTTTTTTTGGGAATCCATGTTACACACAGATTCACCCAACCTGTATTCCTGTTTCGGGCGAATATCAATCCAAGTTGACCCTGATGTCTGAGTCACTTAGAAATGATGGTCGGGTGTGGGTGCCCAAAAGTGCCAAAGATCGCTTGACGCCGCCTGTTGAAATCAAAGAAGAAGACCGCGATTACTACCTGGAACGCCGCTACCCAGCCTTCGGAAATCTTGTTCCACGGGACATTGCCAGCCGCGCTGCTAAAATAGTTTGCGATGAGGGACTGGGCGTCGGTAAATCCGGCCTTGCAGTTTACCTAGACTTCGCGGATGCGATCAAGCGCCAGGGCAAGTCAACCGTCGAAGCCAAATATGGCAATCTCTTTGAGATGTACGCCAAAATAACCGGCGACGATCCTTATACAACCCCGATGAGAATCTATCCTGCGGTACACTATACCATGGGCGGCTTGTGGGTTGATTACGAATTGATGACCACAGTACCCGGTCTTTACGCTTGTGGAGAGGCCAACTTCAGCGACCATGGCGCCAATAGACTGGGCGCATCTGCCCTGATGCAGGGCCTTGCTGACGGCTATTTTGTATTGCCTTATACCATCGGTTCCTACTTGTCCAAAGAGATTCAGACAGGGACTATTTCGACAGATGGACCAGAGTTTGACCTTGCAGAACAGGATGTGAAGGGTCGCATCAGCGCGCTGACGTCCATTGGTGGCAGCCAAAGTGTGGAAAGCTTTCACCGTCGTCTTGGAAAAATCATGTGGGACAAATGCGGTATGGCGCGTGATGCAGAGGGCTTGACCACCGCCATCCAAGAGATACAAGCATTGCGTGCAGAATTTTGGCGCGATGTGTTCGTGCCTGGCCGCAGCGATGAGTTCAACCCAGAACTTGAAAAAGCTTGGCGGGTTGCCGATTTCCTTGAATTGGGCGAGTTGATGTGCCAAGACGCATTGGCCCGGGCCGAGAGTTGTGGTGGTCACTTTCGCGAGGAACACCAGACGGATAAAGGGGAGGCAGAACGAGACGATCAACAGTTTATGCACGTGGCAGCATGGGAATGGAAAGGAGCGGGTGAAAAGGCCATACTGCACAAAGAAACGTTGGTGTACGAAGAAATTGCGGTGGCTCAGCGGAGTTATGAATAAACCGTTGCCCATCACCCTTGGCTCACCCTTGTTTTCATAACCACAAGTATTTGATAAACAGGGTTTTAGTAACAAATTATTCACTCCATCATCTCTTCAAAGATGAAACTGACACTTAAAATCTGGCGGCAAGGCGGCCAATATAAAGGAGAATTCGTCACGTATGAACTCCCTGATGTCAATCCTGACATGTCTTTTCTTGAAATGCTCGACGTACTGAACGAGCAGCTCGTGGCAAAACGCGAAGGACCTGTTGCCTTTGAACACGACTGTCGTGAGGGTATCTGTGGCTCATGTTCCTTGGTCATTGATGGGCAGGCACATGGACCGATGCAGGGTACGACTACTTGTCAGTTGCACATGCGGCATTACAAGGACAACGATACCATCGTGATTGAGCCGTTTCGAGCGCGTTCATTTCCGGTCATCCGCGACTTGGTGGTGGATCGGTCGGCCTTCGACCGCATCATTCAGTCGGGTGGTTACGTCAGTGTCAATACTGGTCAAGCGCAGGATGCGAACAACATTCCGGTAGAAAAAGACCAGGCTGGAAGGTCCTTTGATGCAGCGGCTTGTATTGGTTGTGGCGCCTGTGTCGCGGCTTGCCCCAATGCCTCCGCCATGCTATTTACCTCGGCGAA
>CAIZLM010000309.1 GCA_903933805.1 uncultured Bacteroidota bacterium
GAGCCTGTTTTATCGGCCGTGAGAAAGCGCCGAAACGCTGCTATTTGCAAATCCAAACAATTAAAAGAAAAATTATGTTTCTAACACATCAAAAATTGAGGTTATGGGTTTTAACCAAATTTTTTTGTTAATTAGAAAACGATTTAATGTTTAGTATTTGCTTATAACCTGCGAACATTTACGTAATAGTTGTCTTCCACCGCTAAACCAATTTTTCGAATACCCTCGCATGGGCTTTTTTTCCATTCAGTTGTCGGATGAACCACGACAAAAACACCAGGGCTCAGCGTCACTTTCACTGGCATATCAAAGCCTTCTACGCAATTAGACCACCGGTAAGCAACCCTTCCATGGTGTTCAAAACGATATTCTAGCACCGGGATTCGCGTGTCACGCAGGTATTGATCAAAAACACGTTGCAAGTTGATGCCGGATTTTTCACTGATATAGGCTTCTACCATGGCGCCGTCCACCGTTTGGTGATAAAATTTAACATTCAGCCCGCGCAGGATGTCGCGCCAAAGCACATCGTTGTCAATCACTTGGCGAATGGTGTGCAGCATGTTTCCGCCTTTGTTGTACATATCCCCAGAACCTTCGTTGTTCACCCCATATTTCCCTACGATTGGCCGATCGTTCTTGATAGACTTTCTCAGGCCACGCACGTACTCAGCGCCTGCTTTTTTCCCGTAATAATATTCAGTAAAGAGGCTCTCGCTGTAATTGGTGAAGCTCTCATGAACCCACATATCGGCGATATCACGGTAGGTGATGTTGTTGGCAAACCATTCATGACCGGATTCGTGCACGATGATAAAATCCCATTTTTTTCCCCATCCGGATCCGGACAAATCAATCCCCAGGTAGCCGTTTTTGAATTTATTGCCATAGGTAACAGAGCTTTGGTGTTCCATTCCGAGGTAGGGCACCTGGACCAATTTGTAGCCATCTTCATAAAAAGGATACGGCCCAAACCAATATTCAAACGCTCTTAACATTCCTTTTACCTGTTGAAATTGAACTTTTGCCAAATCAATGTCCTCTGGCAGCACATAGTAATTCAGGTCAAGCACCCCTTTTTCACCGTTCAACGTATCGCTCCAGTGTTCATAATTGGCGATATTCGCGTTGACCCCGTAGTTGTTCAGTGGATTTTGGACAAACCATTCGAAGGTGTGGGTGTCGTCCTCATTTTCGATGACACGCCGGAGTCGTCCATTGGAGACATCGGTCAAGCCTTTGGGCAGGGTAATGGAAATGGCTTGGGAATCCGGTTCATCGTAGGCGTGATCTTTACAGGGCCACCAAATACTGGCCCCCAAACCCTGACAAGAGGTGGCGATAAAAGGCTTTCCATTGTCGTGAGACGACCAGCTAAACCCACCATCCCAAGGAGCATTCCGGGCTGCTCGGGGCTTCCCGGAATACCAAACGGTCAGCGATTGTCGAGCGCCTACGGTTTGAGCAGCTTTCAGGCGAATAAAGTACGCATTTTGGCCTTTTTTTGTAAAAGATAGGGGTTGTCCGGCCTGTTCCACCCGCTCCAGCTGAAGTGGTGGCTGGAGGTCTATTTGGAGTAAATTATTGGATTTAAGGACGGTATAGTGTATTTCATTGCTCCCTACGATACTCTTATCCAGCGGATTGATGCGGATTTTGAGGTCGTAATAAGTAAGGTCCCACCAAGCGCGCTCTGCAGTAATACTGCCACGAAGGGTATCCTCGAGGTTGAAAATAGTTTCCTGAGCCCC